>CAJTNW010000003.1:59442-80218 GCA_910577795.1 uncultured Christensenella sp. | reverse complement strand
AACACACTAAAACTTATTATTTTAGTGTGTTTATTAATTTGTTTATTCTTATTATACTGATTTTTATTAGTAGTTATATGGCTAATTAGTATCTTTACATTAGCAAATCGCCTTGATTACTATCTATCATTCTTAGCACATTTAACTCATCGCCATTGTATGCATCTACATATACAAAATATTTTTCTCCATCAAGTTCACCTACTATTTCATAAGCAACCTTTTCAGAAACTGTATTCCAAGGGATAGTTACAAGTCTAATTTCTATATTTTCCAAAATAGCAGATACATTTAAAATTGCTTGTTCCTCACTAATTTTAGGTTCTTCATATTCTCTTGCAGTATGATTAAAAGCATAATTTAATCCTTCATAACCTATAACTTCACCAGTATCAAGACTAATTTTTAATTTTACCATATCTGGATAATTAACAATACCATCTTGCTCGTAGCACATATTTATATACACATTGCTTTTATTATTATTTATCCAAACGGCTTTCATATTTTTTAATCCAATTGATTCACAATATTGTTCCGCAACTTTTTGACATTGTTCAATTGTCAAACTAGGCTCTTCAACCTCGTGAAATAAATCAATAAGAAGTAGCAACCCGCCTTTTTTTGCAATTTGTACAGAACATTGTCTGCCACCTTTTAATTTTACAGCATACAAATAACTTGGTATTCTGTTCACATTGTCTTGTGCATACTCTATATTTTCTATATCATAGCCTACAAGATATTTTTCAACAAACTTTTTGCCTTGCTCTGGTGTAATTTCTTCACCGACTACACCTTTTGCTTCTCTTTTTAATACACCATCACTAAATGGTCCGTCATAAATCAAAGATGGATATTCAATACTACCATTATTAATACTACTTAAAATATCTTCAAACTCTTCATTACTTTCACCTAGCAATTTTGCAAGTGAATTGCCGTCTTTTGCATAATCTTGCAAACTATTAAGCAACTTACCATACTCCTTAGATACACCCCACAACTTGTTTAAATTTTCTACCTGCGTAGTAGTCAAACTTTTGCCATGGTCAAGTTCTCTTATTAAATATCTACAATAATCACCTAATTGATTAATATAACTCATTAAATTGTGCATGCCATCATTGTTAGCATAAAAAACTTGCAAGTTTTGACTAGCCAAATTACAATTAACATCGATTTTCATAAGGTCTTCTTTTAAAATCTTGCTATCTGTCATTACTCTTGCTTTTGCCAAGTCGTTTTCTATATCTACAAAATTACCAACCAAACCATAGTAAGCAGACTGATAAAAAGCATCTAAATCTCTATCCTTTTCCACTCTGTCTTTTGCATAAATTCCAACAAAAACACTCAAAGTAATTACCGCTGCCAAAAGCATTAATATTATTATGCTAATTGTTATAGTTTTTTTATTTTCTGTTAATTCCATAATTTCTCCTTAAATTGCAAATTTATGCTTGCCAATAGTAAGTTGTACTTTTCTTGACCAAATCCATTTACTTGTTGCAGTAGCAGGATTAAAATAATACAAACAACCATTTGTTGGGTCCCAGCCATTCATTGCGTCTTTTGCTGCTCTCATTGCACTATCATTAGGTTCTAAATTAATTTGTCCATCATGCACTGCAGTAAATGCCCAAGGCTGATACACTACACCGGAAATAGTGTTAGGGAAACTTGAACTTTTTACTCTGTTTAAAACAACCGCACCAACTGCAACTTGTCCAATATAAGGTTCTCCCCTTGCTTCTGCGTGAATGGTTTTTGCTAGCAAATAAATATCTCCACCAGCATAGTTACTATTGCCACTACTTCCACTATTCAAAGTTATTCCTAAAGCCTTAGCCGTTGCGTTACCAACAATGCCATCAACTACTAGTCCTCTTGACTTTTGAAAGTTTTTTACAGCCTGCAAAGTTTTACTACCAAAAATTCCATCTACATTACCTACACTAAATCCATACTCATTAAGTTTACGTTGGATTTCTTTTACCTTGCTGCCACTATCGCCTTTTCGTATTGCAGCAACTTCAAGGCTACCCTCGGCTACAACATTATCACTAATCGAAAAAGGATACACTATAGCAGTTGTAAGTGATGCCATAATTACAAATGCACAAATTATACTGATATATAATTTATTTTTAGTTAAAAAACTTGTTAACTGATATTTATCAATTTTTTTCATAACATCTTTTCCTTTATATTTGATTTATAATAATTTTTGCACATTTTTAAACACTTTAAACTATCTTGCTAAATTTTTATTATTTTTGCTATTATGTATAAAAAAATCATCTATACCAAAAAGTATAAATGACTAAATAAATTTTATTTATTACCAAACCATTTTGTAAAAATTGATTTATATTCTATTTTTTCTCCATCACCTTCTGCTGTTACAAAACACAAAGGCGGATATGCTACGCACCACCAGTTATCACCTTCACCACTACCCAACTCAATTATAATAGCATCGTATACTCCTGCACCCAAAGTCAATTCCTCATACGACCTTGTTGGAAATTTTTCCTCACATATTCTTACTGTTGATGAGTAATTTTGACCTAATTCCCTAAGTTTATTATCTACAACTTGCTTTAAAGTTTGAGTATTATCTTTTAGTAAATCTATCATTTGCTCTTTACTTGTAATTTTATCTGCAATTGGCACGAGTGCCGCAACAACCGCATCTTTTACTTTGTATTTTATTTGTTGGTCATACTCACTATTACTATTTGCTCTTATATGTATCCTTAAATAATCTTCCTCTTTATGATTTACTAAACACAATGTTGTAATTCCCACTACTAATGCCAAAACTAAAACTATTAATTTTTTCATATTATCCTCCGCAAAATAATTATTGCCAATTTAAAATACAATTATTCAAATAACAAAAAAATTTTTATTTATCATATTTATCCCTTGAAAAAAAGCATTTTTTATGTTACACTATTATCATAAGAGATATTAAGATTTTTACGTAAGGAGGAAATTATGGCAAACGAACTAAAAGGATATTTTGTATATTCAAAAACACCAAAGGGCAATTTTAATTTTAGATTAAAGGCATCAAATAAGGAAACTATTGCAGTTAGCGAGGGTATTTATACTACTTTAAGCAGTTGCAAAAGCGGTATTGAATCTGTAAGAAAATTTGGTGGCATAGACAAAATTGAAGACCAAACATTGAGTAAATATGAAACTTTAACCAACCCTAAGTTTGAAATTTATAAAGATAAACAAGGCAAATTCCGTTATCGTCTTCGTGCAAACAATGGCAACATACTTTGCATATCAGAAGAAGGCTATGCTAGCAAAGCATCTTGCAAAAATGGTATTGCAAGTGTTGGCAAGTGGGCACCAAATGCAGATATGCTATCTGAAAGCGAATTTAATAAGTAATATAAACCTACAAAAAACATCCCTGCTATTAACAGGGATGTTTTTATTTTTAATATAATTGTAATTAAAAAATTTGAAAAATTAATTTTTTTAAATTTTACTTAAATTTTCTACCCACTTCTCTTTATCAAACCTAACATTAGCAGGGCTTGTTGATGGCAAACATATTGCCATATCCACCAAATCTTTATAATATTTGCAAAATAATTCATAAGACTTTTTTCCATTACAAATTATTTTTTCAATTTTGCTATTGCTTATTATCCAAGGAATATCTGCAACTTGTTCACAATGCAAATTACTATCACTACTACTTTCCTTACCATTATTAATATTTTGACCAGTAAAAACGATATCCCACAAAGCAATATTATTATCTAGCAAAAGTTGTTTTTTATCTTCTATTGAATTTAATTGTCTGCAATAAATTTCTTGCAGTAGTCCCCAAAATCTATTTCGCGGATTACCATAGTAAAAACCTTCCTTAAATGATAGTACACTAGGAAAACTACCCAAAATTAACACTTTACTATTTTTATCAAATACTGCATCAAAACCCGCCTTCAAAATTCACCTCAACAAAATTTTAATTATTTATGATTTCCTTCAACAAAACACCATCTTTATATCCACCAAACTTACTATTTTTTGCAAGACGGATTTTTTCAAAAGAATCTTTTGGCACACCAATTAAATCTAGCACTGCATATAAAACCTCTACAATATCTGCTATCTTTTTTACTGCCTGCTCATCATCTTCCATATTAAAAGCATCTTTAAAATCTTTTAATTCAGCATCCAACAATTCTATCAATTTTTCGGCATAAGCCTCTGCTTGCAAATTTTCAGTTATGCAAGTTTTGCCATCCGCTTCGTAAATTTTTGGTATTTTATCTCTAACTAACTTGTTGCAAATCATATTTATCCTTTAAACATATAAAAGCAAATTGTTATATGCCTTTACAATTGCTTTTTTCTTTAACGAAAAAGTGCAAGATATATTTTTATTTTTGTAAATGCTAGCATACTCTAGTTTATTACTTCTACCACTTACATATTTTTGACAAGATAACATTTCTCTTAATAAAGCATCATAAGCAAGCATAGCCGTTGCTTGATAGTTGCCATTTACTACTTTTTTAATTAAACCTATCTCACTTTGTATATTAATTAGATTATTTTTTGCTTTAGTTAATTCTTTTACTTGTTTATCTATTTGTTTTTGAGTATAAGTTTTCTCGTCTAACATAACTCTTGCTTTTTCAAATTGTTTATCATATTCAAGATAACTAAAATAAGTGTAGTTGTAACTATCAGTAATTTTTTCGGCAACCAAAGCCTCAAGTTTGCTACCATCAACAGTTATTTTAGAGTAAATATCTTCTCTGCCGTCACGACGCAAAGGTTTATACTCATTTCCACTATCCTCTAAATAAACTTCAAAATCAACAACACCATTATGTTCTATTTCTAATCTTAAAGTTTTAGTCTCACTATTGTATATTTGTTTAGTAACTCTAAATTTTCTGTTATTTTCTCCACCACCATCACTACGGTTATTCCATTTAATCAATGGTTCGCCACCATCATAACTACCTTTTATTTCAATTATAGTTTTTCGTAAAGCACTATCCTTTACTCCAAGTGGATTACCATTTCTATCCAAAGTAAGATATTTTGAAACATAACTCTCCCAACTGCCACTCTCAAAAATCTTTTCTGAGTCTTGCTGTATCATATCTGTTTTATCTGTACGATAGTTGCTCAAATATATTTTTAATCCATTTTTAGTATCTGTAATTATTGCCGAAGAATGTTCCTCTGACTCTATATAAAAATTTTCTGCACTAGAATATTTTGGTGTAAACCTAGCATATTTAGTACCTTTTTGATTTTCTAAATTATTAATGTAATACCAATTTTGTCCTGTATTTGTAAAGTAAGTATTTGCATCATTTTCACCAAACACACGCATAAATTCTTTGCTAGAAACTTTATAATCTACAAGCACAATGCCTCTATCCACAAACAATTTGCGTTCATCAGTTCTTAAGTTTTTTGGCAATAATGGCACTATTCCACTATTACCTTGTGTAGGATACAAATTACTTTCCTTTAAATTATAATTAGAAAGCATATAGTTTTGTTTGCCCATTATAGCAAAACTTGTTGCAATATAAACTTCGTCCATTGTAGGTATGGTTAACCTGCCATCAATTATCCTATCTAAAAAAGGGCTAATTGCATATTCATACCCTGCAATATGATTTCCGTTATAACTAATTGCAAAATTAGGTGTTTCTTGAGAAAAACAAGTTCCGCCACGGCTAACTACTAGCATCATAGACTGTACATACATATTTTCCGGATAGCAAAATACTTGTTCCCACTCATTGCCTATATAATCATCATTTTCACCAAACAAAGATTTATATCCATCATTTTTCCAATGCCACCAGTCACTTGAAACACCCCAGTTGCCAATTAAGCCACTAAGCCATAGTCCTTGCAACAAAGCAAAAGTTGCGGGGTCTGCAATACTTTCGTTATTTAGCATACATATATAATCGCTATAAATTTTAAAAGTTGTATATAAACTTTCATTATTCTCTAAGCATTCAAGTATTATTCCATTTTTGTAGTTTAAATTAGTATCCGTCCAAATAAAGAAAGCACCATATTTAGCACAAAGTTTAACCATATCCATTATATACAACGAATTATCACTTTCTGCTTCCCCACGCAAATCAACACCATTATAAAGTTCAGACACATTCAAACCATAAAAATACGTATGTTTTGTAGCAAACCTTTCTTCCAAATATTTAATAGGTGGTCTTGCCTCCATGTGTGTTTCGCCATTGATGGCTTGTATCGCATAAGGTATTTTATTTTTTTCGCAAGTATCTGCCCATTTTTCAAGATTATGCAAATTACTTTCGCCATTTGCCAGCAAAATTTGTCCTGGTACTAAAAGCAAAATGCTATATTCTCTTTGTTTTTCTGGCAAGGTATTCCAAAAAACTATTAAATCTTCATTACCATAATAACTAACTAAATTTAATGGGTTAGTATTATCAATAGTTCTTTTTAAATCTGCTTTTTCACCAAGTTCAGTTTTGTCAAAACTTTTTGCTAAAATTGCTCTTGCCTCACTAAATAAAGCAAACTCAGTCCGTGCATATTGCAAATTTGCCAATACGCAACTAAGCACAATAACAACTACCAAAACGCATGCTATTATACTTATTCCAATTTTCCATTTTTTAGTAAGTGTAAACTTCATTTATTTAACCTCTAATCAATTGTAATCTTAAAACATACTGGCATATCGCTTTTTATTTCGTCAAGTATGTTTATTGTCATATATTGCTTATCTCTTTTATATTCTACATTAATATTATCATATCCTAAAATTTCAACTTTTAAAATATCATATCTTATGCCGCCCTCATTTGCAAACCTAAGTGATTTTATTTTATAACTCTTTCTTAGTTTATTGCACATAGGCACTACATATATTGCACCTGTTTTAAAAGTAAATCTATAATCATTTTTGCCATAAACCAAGTTATCATTAAAAGCCCTATTTTTTATTTTTTTGCCCTCGCCATACACGTAAAACGGCATAGCATCATATACTGCCTCACCATTAACTTTTAACCATTCACCAATTTGCTTTAATACTGCTCTTTCCTCATCACATATTACACCACTTGCTTTTGGTCCAACATTTAGCATAAAGCAGCCATTTTTGGATACTACGTCCATCATATTTCTTATTAAATCTGCTGGCTTTTTAAATGAATTGTTTTCGGTATATCCCCAACTATTTTTTGCAATAGCAGTGTCATTTTGCCAAAGTTCTGTTGCTATGCCATCAATTTGACCTCTTTCCACATCATATATAGCACAACCTGGCATAATTGAGCCCCATTTATAAAATACGCCCACTTCTTTTTTCCACTCTAATCCGCGGTTATAGTAATATGCTAAAAACTTTTTGATATATGGCTTAAACTCTGACATATATATCCACCAGTCAAAGTACACTGCATAAGGTTTTAATCTATCTATCATCTCACAACTAGAGGCTAGCCAGTCTTCGCACCACTCAGTAGTCACTTTCAAACTAGTATCGGCATAAGGATTACCATTATTAGGAAGAGCGGCTGGACCATATAAATCAGGATATAAATTTTTTGTAACTTCTGAATTTGGGCAATTTGCTCTAGCACCATTCAAAAAAAAGTAATGTTCTGCTCTATGATTAGATGCAAAAAACTTCATTCCGTTTGACTCTATACTATCCTTTAATTCAAGCATAAAATCTTTGCCTAAAAGTTCCTTAGTATTCCACTTATTAAGTTCACTTTCGTACATTTTAACACCATCATGATGTTCACATACAGGCATAACAAAATTTGCACCACTACTTTTAAATATTTTCGTCCATTCTTCAGCATTAAATTCTGTTGGATTAAATTTTTCTACAATTTGTCTATAATCGGCATTTTCACCATAAGTTTTAATCCTATGATTATAGCAAGGGTCAAATTTTAAATACATTCTTCTTGGATACCACTCATTGCCAAACGCAGGCACAGAATAAACACCCCAGTGTACAAACAAACCAAATCTTCCTTTTCTGTACCAAGACGGCATTTTAAATGAAGATAGACTTTGCCAGTTATCTTTATATACTCCCTTTTCAATTACCTCATCTACTATTGCAAGATACTCTTTAATAGTCTTCATATTCCCTCCAACAATACCTTATTTTACCATAATATAAATATAATTTCAATACCTTTTTTAATTTTTATATAAAAACAGGCAGTGTTCAGTCCGCCTGTTTTACCTTTATTTTAATTTAGTTTTTATGAACTTTAATAAAGTTTTCAAATATTTCATTTGTTATAACAATGTCATAATACCATTGAGTATTGATTATCAAATCCCCGTCTGTATTTATAACACCAAAGGTTTTACCCATTTTTACCATAGCATATCCATCTACAAACTGACTTACTGCATCGTATTTTAACTCAATTACTTCCTTACCTTTTTTATCAACAAAGCCCCATCTACCGCCTTTGTTTACTGCTCCTAAGCCACAAGAAAAATCAAGTACTTCAATATAATCGTAAGACCTACCTACAACATTACCTTTTTTGTTGATATACCATTGATAATTACCTCTACCAACTCTTGCTATACCATCAATAAAATCACCGGCAACATCTAGGTCACATGCTATTTTTACATTACCTTTAATGTCAATATATCCAAACTTACTATTTTCGTTTACCCAAGCAAGTTTACTATCAGTAAATTCACCAAAAGGTCTTTGTCCGATTGGAAGTGAAGTACTTACAGCATAAGTTCTTTCTCCCACGCGTTTACCTTTTGAATTAATAAGTTCCCAATAATGTCCTTTATCATCACGAACCCTTACCCACGCAATTCCATATTTATTAAAAGGCAAAGCCTCTTCATATTTAGCAGGTATTGCAAGCGAATCTATACCAGTACCACTTGCGGCTTTCTTTTTATCAAGGTATCCCCATTTATAAACAGGCTCACCGCTTCCATCATCAACTCTAACTTGTACAGGCACCATATTGCTCTCAAAAATTACCAGTCCATCTCCACTTGTGCTTTTTGGTTGACTATTTGCAGTTGCTGGAACAATAATAATTAGCAAAAGCAAAATTATAACAAGTACTACTAAAAAAGCCTTAATATACTTTACAGGTAATTTATGCTTAAATATTGCATTAATTATATAGTTAATACCATTAGCCGTATATCCAAGCAGTGCCACCATACCAGCCCAAAGTCTTAAGAAAAACAAGTCAAAAGCATTTACTTTTGTTGTTTCAGACTGAACTGCTATTTCTCTCATTTTTATAGGTTTATTTTCTTGTGGAAGATTATTATCCGCACTCATAGGAAGATTATTTTCTGGCAAAATTATGTTGTCTTGTGGTTCTGCAAGCATAAAATCATCAGAAACAGGTTTTGTTTGTTTTTCCTCTTCCTCAAAATCATTATCTTCAAAATAAGCATAGTCACTATCTAAGTTATCATACATCAAATCATCAAAGCCGCTATTTATATCACTATTAGCATCAATGTTATCAATATTAGAAAGTGATTTTGTATTTTCTTTATTATTTTTATTTTTTCTCATACAACTATACTACTCCATTATATTGTATTATACCTTTAATATACACCATTTTTTTACATTTTGCAATAAATATTATAATATTTTATACAAACTAAAATAATAAACTTATTTTTAATACGACTTAATGTCTTAAAATTTTCATAAAATCCAACTTTTTTCTTTAGTTTAAAAACTAAAAAAGCACCCATATTATGAGTGCTTTTAATTATTTTATTTTTATCTGTAAACTCTGCAACCGCCAATATATGGCTCACATCTACTATCTGTAACTTTGATTATAATTTTATCTGTTTCAACTTTTTTAAATATACAAAACTTTTTAAAGCCTATAGTTTTACTCTTAAAAATCTTTTTGCCATTTGCATAAAGTTCAAACTCTTCAACTCTTTGACTTTTTGATAAATCCTCACTTAAAACTAATTTTGAAACTTTGCCTTTTGGGAAAGTAACTTCGTACTCATTTGTACTTAATTGTTTTAATTCACATTTTACTTCTTCTTTAAAAATATTTTGTATTTTTTCTTTTGCTTTAATCATTCTTTTAATAAATTTTGCTGGTAATTCTCCATTTGGGTTAGGTGCAACATTTACAAGTAAAGTTGCATTATTACCAACAGACCGCATATAACAATTTACTAAATTATTAACTGACCTTGCAAGAAAAACTTCAAACCACTTTCTATAAAACCAACCTGCATAAGTTGCAGATATATCCATTTCGGATGGCCAAAATACCATTTCTTCCCCTTCAACAATAGTTTTACGTTGTCCTAAATCTCTATCTGTAGTATCAATTCTGTGCATAGTAAACGTACCTTCTGTTTGCTGAGAAACACGCATCACATTATCAAAACATTGCAATCTTTTTGGCACTACAGCCCACTCTGCCTCTCTTGCCCAGCCACGTTCGTTACCTATCCATCTAACATCATACGCACAATTAGTAATAACACAATTAGGTTGATATTTATGTATAACTGCAAAATACCTATCCCAGTCATAATTTTGTTTTCTGCCATTAGGACCTTCACCACAAGCACCATCAAACCAAATACAAAATATTTCGCCATAGTTTGTGCAAAGTTCCTCTAACTGGTTACAAAAATAATCATTATACGCATCACTACCATAAGTAGCCTCATGTCTATCCCATGGTGACAAATAAAAACCTAACTTAAACCCAAATTTTTTGCAAGATTCAGCAAGACTTCCAACTACATCACCTTGTCCATTCATAAAAGGAGTATTTTTTATACAATAATCTGTATACTTACTTGGAAACAAACAAAATCCATCATGGTGTTTTGCTGTAATTATTACACCTTTACTACCAGTTGCCATCAAATCTTGTACCCACTTATCTGTATCAAGATTTTTTAGTTTAAATTCACTTGTAGGTACATGTCCACTTCCCCATTCCTTTTTTGTAAAAGTATTTAGTCCAAAATGTATAAAGTTATAATATCCTAAATCCATAATAAACAATTGTCTTTCATTAGGATAAGCATTTATCAAATATTCATCAAATTTTTTGCTCATAATTTTAATTCCCTCTTTATTTAACCCCGATTTTTGATAGTTTATTTATAACATTTAACTATTTTATTTATAAACTTTAATATCCTTAATATAAGGTTCACATCTACTATCTAGTATTTTTAAAGTAATTTTATCTGTTTCAATATTGTCAAAAACACAAATCTTTTTAAAGCCAATAGTGCGTGCTTTAAATATTTCTTTTCCACCAACATTTAAGGCAAAACTTTCCACTCTTTGACTTTTAGTCAAGTCTTCAGCAAGCACAACCTTGCTTACAGATGTTTTTGGAAAATTTATTTCATACTCAAAATCATTAATTTTACAAGTAGTAGTTTCTACTTTATCTTTAAACATTTGCTGTAATTTTTCTTTTGCCCCAATCATTCGTTTGATAAATTTTGCAGGAAGTTCTCCCTTTTCATTAGGTCCAACATTAACAAGTAAAGTTGCATTGTTGCCTACAGAACGCAAATAGCAACCAACAAAATTATCCACACTTCTTGCAAAAAACCATCTCATCCAACGCAAATTAAACCAGCCATATTCTGTAGCAGATATATCCATTTCAGACGGCCAAAATACCAATTCTTCACCATCAATTATAGTACTTCTCTCCCCAAGATTATCGTCTGTATTATCAATTTTTGCCATAGCAAAAGTGCCTTCTTGCTGTTGTTGATTACGCATTACTTCGTCAAAGCATTGCAGTCTTTTTGGCACAACTGACCATTCTGCCTCACGGCATCTACCTCCCTCATTGCCTATCCATCTAACATCTTTAGCACAGTTGGATATTATGCAATTTGGTTGGTATTTATGTATCACTTCATAATATCTTTCCCAGTCATATCTTTGTTTTTTGCCATTAGGTCCTTCACCACAAGCGCCATCAAACCAAACACAAAATATTTCACCATAATTCGTGCATAATTCCTCTAACTGATTACAAAAATAATCGTTATATGCCTCACTGCCATAAGTAGGCTCATGTCTATCCCATGGTGACAAATAAAAACCAAACTTGAAGTTATACTTTTTGCAAGATTTTGCAAGACTGCCAACAACATCCCCTTTGCCATCCATAAAAGGAGTATTTTTTATGCAATAATCTGTATACTTGCTTGGAAACAAGCAAAATCCATCATGATGCTTAGCAGTTAATATCACTCCTTTACTGCCAGTTGCAATTAAGTCTTGCACCCACTTATCAGTATCAAGATTTTTAAGTTTAAATTTGGACAATGGTTCATGTCCACTTCCCCATTCCTTATGCGTAAAAGTATTTATGCCAAAATGAATAAAATTGTAATATCCCATATTAAATATTGCCATTTGTCTTTCATTAGGCACTGGCACAACTAATTGTTCGTCTAAAGATTTGCTCATATTTCCTCCCAAAACAACCTATATATTATCAAAATTATACTATAATTAAATTTTATTGTCAATAGCCAAAAATTGTCAGTTATAACAAAAAATAGTGCACTTACTATTAAAAGTTAAACTTTTAACTAATCAATAAACTTTACTTTTAATTATTTATATGTTATATTTATTGTTAGAATTAGTTAACGAGGTAAAAATGAAAGCCATTCATATAAGCGGTGCTACACTTGAATATAAAACTCAAACTGGCGGAATAGTCCGCGCATTAAATAATGTAAGCCTTGATGTTGAAGAAGGTGAATTTGTTGCATTGCTTGGGCATAATGGCAGTGGTAAATCTACCTTAGCCAAAATTTTAAATGGACTACTTATCCCGCGTCTTGGTGAAGTAGAAATTTTTGGAGTTAACACAAAAGATACCTCTAAAATCTTTGAAATAAGAAGTAATATTGGTATGGTTTTTCAAAATCCTGATAACCAAATGATAGCAAGCATTGTAGAAGACGACATTGCTTTTGGTCCAGAAAACTTAGGGATTCCACGTGAAGAAATTATTGATAGAGTTAATTGGGCACTTGAAAAAGTTGGTATGAGTGAACATAAAAAATCTACACCATTCAAAATGTCTGGAGGACAAAAACAACGAATTGCTATTGCTGGTATACTTGCAATTAAGCCTAAAATAATTGTTTTTGACGAAAGCACTGCTATGCTCGACCCTCAAGGCAGAAAGGAAGTACTTGAGGTTGCAAAACAACTAAATAAAGAGGAAAATATAACAATAATTTGGATAACGCATTATATGGACGAGGCAGTTGACTGTGATAGAGTTGCTATTATGAATGATGCAAGAATTATTGCTATGGATACCCCGCAAAATATATTCAAACAAACTGAACTTATAAAAAGTGCAGGACTTGACCTGCCATTACCTCTTGCAATAGCAAATAGTTTAAGGGATAATGGAATTGATATTGAGGGGGATATTTTAACAGAAAACGCACTTAAGGAGGAACTATGCAAAATATTGAAGTAAAAAACCTTACTTACACTTACAGCAAAAAAACTCCTTATGAAAAAATTGCTTTAAAAGATATAAATCTTACTATAAACGAGGGTGACTTTTTAGGAATTATTGGACATACTGGTAGCGGAAAATCAACTTTTATACAACATATAAATGGCTTAATAAAAGCACAAGATGGGGAAATAAAAGTATTTGATATTAACCTTACTCAAAAAAAGCCTAAACCTGACCTTAGAAAATTAAGGCAAGAAGTTGGTATGGTTTTTCAGTATCCTGAATATCAATTATTTGCAGATACAGTGGAAAAAGACATTGCTTTTGGTCCTAAAAATTTAAAATTACCTGCTGAAGAAATAAAAAACAGAGTTAGACTTGCTATGGATGCTGTAGGACTAGATTATGATTACTACAAAAACCGCTCACCTTTTGATTTATCAGGCGGACAAAAACGTAGAGTTGCAATAGCAGGCGTACTTGCTATGAAACCTAAAGTGTTAATTTTAGATGAACCTACTGCAGGATTAGACCCTATTGGCAAAAGGCAAATTTTAAACTTAATTACTAACTTAAAAAATACTATTACTCCAACTATTATAGTAATATCTCATGACATAAATGAGATAACTCAATATTGCAACAGACTAGTAGTTTTCAACAACGCAAAAATAGCCTTTGACCTTCCAATAAATGAGTTATTTACTCACTCAGAAGAACTCTTAAATATGGGGTTAGATATTCCGCTTTGCGTAAAAGTCAACAATTATTTAAAAGCAAATAATATTAAATTGGATGGAGATATTATAACTCCACAAGACTTAATTACTGCAATTATTAAATATAAAAATCAAGGGGGTAGTTTATGAGAGATATTTCATTTGGGCAATACTACCCAACCAACTCACCTATACACAGACTAGACCCAAGAGCAAAACTTATATTTAGTCTTTTGTTTATGATTTTTATATTTTTTGCAAAGTCATATACTGCCTTTATGTATGTATTTATATTTTTAACTATAGTTACAATTGTTGCTAAAATCCCTCCAAAAATCGTACTTAAAAGCATAAAATTGATTTTATTCCTATTAATTTTTACTGGACTAATCAATTTATTTTTGTATAGCGAAGGCAATGTTTTAGCACATTGGTGGATATTTACAATTACTGATAAAGGTATTGATTTTACAATTAAACTTGCTTTAAGACTTGCTCTTTTAGTTATAGGTACAAATATGCTATCTTTAACAACCACACCTATGGAACTCACTGATGCAATTGAGTGTCTTTTAAAACCATTAAAGTATATAAAAGTACCAGTACATGATATTGCAATAACAATGAGCATAGCACTAAGATTTATCCCTACTCTTATGGAAGAAACAGACAAGATAATAGCCGCACAAAAAGCAAGAGGTGCTGCTTTTGATACTGGCAAAATTCATGAAAGAGTACTATCTATGGTACCAATTTTAATTCCACTTTTTGTAAGTAGTTTTAGACGTGCGGACGAACTTGCAGATGCTTTGGATGCAAGGTGCTACAATGCCACTAAAAACAGAACTAAAATGAAAAAACTTACTTTTAGTTATCGTGACTTAATAGCCTTTTTGATTTTAGCAGTTTTGATAGTTTTGATTATGCTTGACTGCTACTTAACAAAAGCACCTGCTGATTCAATATTTTTTGGCACAGACTACTATATTGTAAATTTGTTTAAAAGTTGGATAGGATAATGAAAAGATACAAATGTTTAGTAGAATATGATGGGCAAAATTACTCTGGGTTTCAGGTTCAACCAAATGCAATTACTATTCAAGAAATTATAGAAAAAGCCTTATCAACATTATTTAAAACCGATACAAAAATTACAGCAAGTGGAAGAACAGATAGTGGAGTTTCGGCACGTGGTCAAGTAATTCACTTTGATGCAAATACAGATATTAAAGACGAAAAAATACCTTATGCAATACAAAACTTACTGCCAGATGATATTTCTATTTTATATTGCAAAGAAGTTAGCAAAGATTTTCATGCAAGGTTTAGTGCAATTGCAAAAACATACAGTTACAAAATTTGTCTTACAAATATAAACAGACCACTTTACAAAAAATACTATCAATATCCATTTAAAATAGATATTGCTCTGCTAAAAGCCGCACTAGAAAAACTAAAAGGCAAACATAACTTTAAAGCCTTTATGTCAAGTGGCTCAGATGTAATTGATTTTGAAAGAGATATACTAGCAATAGATTTAGTAAATCTAAATGAAAATTGTTTTGAAATAAAAATTACTGCAAATGGTTTTTTGTACAATATGGTACGCATAATAATAGGCACTGTACTTGATATTGCAAGAGGCAAACTGGATATTTTATGTATAGATAAAATGTTTGAAACTGGTGATAGAAAATTTGGCGGACACACTGCCCCACCCGAGCCACTTACTTTAGAGAAAGTTTTTTATCCCGTTTGATACTGAAAAACTATTTAAAAAGTTTGTATTTTATAGAGAATATTATTCTAATATTAATAGAATTTTATAAATATTAAAAAAAATTACCAAAAATTAAAAATAGTGAGTTTTTTACTTGACATAATATTGTTTATATTATAAAATAATTAAGCGTATTAAATGTATAGTTTAAGGATTAGCCCCCCGAAAATTAACATTTTGCAATTATAAAAATTATCGGAGGTTTTTTACCATGAAATCATATATGGCAAAGCCTGAAGAAATCGAAAGAAAATGGTATGTTATAGACTGCGAAGGTCTTGTACTTGGTAGAGTTGCTAGCCAAATCGCTAGTGTACTTAGAGGTAAAAATAAGCCTTGCTACACTCCTAATGTAGATTGTGGTGACTATGTTATCGCTATCAATACTGACAAAATCGTTCTTACAGGCAAAAAATTAGAGCAAAAATATTATCGTTATCACACTGGCTACATTGGTGGTCTAAAAGAAATTCAATTTAAAAAACGTATGGCTGAAGATTCAGACAAAGCACTAGAGAGAGCCGTTAAAGGTATGTTACCTAAAAACTCTTTAGGTCGTGATATGATTAATAAATTAAAAGTATTCAAAGGTGCAGAGCATAATCATCAGGCTCAACAACCTATTGAATTAAAATTCTAATAAGGAGGAATACAAACTATGGCTAAAGCAAAAAAGAAAGTGCAATACTGGGGAACTGGTAGAAGAAAAAAGGCAATTGCTAGAGTTCGTCTTATCCCTGGTGGTAATGGCAATATAACTATCAATAAACGTTCAATTGATGAGTATTTCGACTTAGAAACTTTAAAACTTATCGTTCGTCAACCACTTGTATTAACTGGTGCTACAGAGCAATTTGATATAATTGTTAATGTTAAAGGTGGTGGCTTTACTGGTCAAGCAGGTGCTATCAGACATGGTATTGCAAGAGCAATGGTAGTTGCAAATGCTGAGGAATACAAAGCAGCACTTAAAGCCGCAGGTTTCTTAACTCGTGACCCTAGAGCAAAAGAACGTAAGAAATACGGTCTTAAAAAAGCAAGAAAAGCACCTCAATTCAGCAAGAGATAATTTTCTTCTGTATTTGCAGATGTTTTTATCAAGCACTCACCTATTGTGCTTATACAATTCAGTATGTTATAAATAAAGTTTAACTTATTGAATTACATAATTTAATAAAACACAATACCCACCAATTACTGGTGGGTATGTTTTTTTGCTATTTACATTTATTTTGAGTTGTGCTATAATATATTTGATAAGAGGTTGGGGATTACTAAAATGAAAAAAAATTTGATTTTTATTTTTAATAGCATAAAACAATCCATCAGGACAAAACCTGTTGCGTTTATTTTATTGCTATTAATTTTTTTTAGCACAACGATTTGTTGTTGTATCCCTTCCCGTACCATTACACAAAGCATAGTGCAAGACTGTTTTGAATCTTGTAGTTTTAGGTTTAAAACCCCTGCAAATAATTTATTGGAAACTCGCATTACACTAGGTGACTATATAAGAAGTGTTAGAGAGCAAATACAATTTGAGGGAGAAAAGGTTGGGAGTAGTCTTTCAGTTGCACATTTTGACTGTAATCTTGAAATAAATAATACACCAATAAAATTTGACTCTATTAGTGTTATCTTTCAAATTACTGGCAACAAAAATATAACTGAAGAAAATATAGAAAACAAACAAAATGTAGTTGCAATACCAGAGCCACTTGCTTACGAAAATGGTATAGTTGTAGGTGATACAATTAAACTTTACGGCAATGATTTAAAAGTGCGTAACATTTACTCTGGTTATGGTGATACTTTTATTATTCCTTATAATCTGCCCATAAATGAGTGGTATTCTTCCATTCGCCCTGCAGAGCACATGTTTGACAAACCTACAGAAGTAATGGCTAATGGTAGCATAACTAAAATTAATTATAAAGATGTTAACCATTTAAAAAATAAAGTGAAAAAACTTGGATATAAAATAGAGTTTTATATGTCAACTACACCAATAGCAATGATTATGCTGTTTAGTATGCTTGCAGTTGGTATACTATCTACTCTTTCAATAATAAATTATTGGGTAAAATGCAATAGTAAAAAATACGCAACTTATAAGACTTTAGGTTGTAGCCCAAAATTACTTGCAACCGCAATGATAGTAGAAACTATATTAATTGCAATTATAGCAATAGGTTTTGGTTTGATTTTTGATTTAATTTTAGATGTTACTATGCAAAGTACTTATGATGTAGTAATTACTGGCTATGAATGGTTACACTATTTGATTTTAATAGGCGGTCCTATGCTAAGTATGATATCAGTATCGCTTATATATGTAATAAAACGTGCAAAGGCAATGCCAGCAAATACTAAATATAATTAAAAGGCAAATAAATGAATAAATTAAGTATTTTTAAAGACAACTTAAAATCTTCTTATTTTTTATCAAGTGTAATAGTTTTCTTTTTAACTTTTACATTGATAATTTTGCCACTTTGCTATTATCAGTCAGTGGAACATGTAGTTGATGTTACTATAGATATTTATAATGAAAAGACAGCCGACTATTGCATTATAAGTTTTGATGATTACTTTACAGATATAGAAAACATTACTTACAAAGAACTATCTAAAACTTTTGATATGGAAAATTTTGCTGGAATTGTAAATTATGGTTGGTATTCAGTAACAGATGAAGTAGGTAATGTTTTTACATATTCATACAACTTTGTCAGTGAAGCACTAGTAAAAAATATGCCACCACTAGACTTTAAATTTTCGGCTAAAATGCCTAAAGATTATAGAGAGGCTTATGTGCCAAAAGGACTTGGAGAAAGTTATGAGATAGGCAAAATTTATGAAATTTCAGTTTATCAAGGTATATATCAATACAAACAAAAAATTAAAGTTATTGGTTATAGTGGTAATATCTATTATGATTTTGATAGAGGTAAAAACATGATTACGGATATGTATCATGGTACTTTTTCTAATAGTTTTATGATATATGATAACATACCACCTTATGCAAAAGTTAATAAAAATGGCTTAATGATTAATGATAAAACCGCAGATTATTACAAGAATTTAGGTGCATCTGCAAGAAGTTTAAGGGACTTAAACGAAAGTTATCAGAAAACTGATGTTAATGATGTATTTATGTATTGGATGGCTGCTTTATTATTTTTATTTGCAGTAGTAATAATAAGCAATTACTACTTTATGGCAGATAAATTAATTAAGCGAAGTGGAATAATGTACATTTATGGCGGAAAACGTTCTACCATTATTGCTATTGAGATAATAAAAATGTTACTAATATTTGTTTTTTCATTTATTTTATCTACTACTGTAATGGGCATAATCATATCCACTGCATATATGGATAATGGCATTTTTATAGACTGGCCAACATACCTTATATCTGCAAGTATAATTTTTGGGATTTACATTTTATGTATCTCATTTGGATTTATAAAGTTTGCCAAGTTTAAACCGCTTAATTCTATTTCAAATAACAATTTGGAATAAAAAGATTTTTAAAAAACTAAATGTTATAAAATTGAGGAAGATATGGAAATAATTAAGTTATCAAACATACACAAAAAATACAACCAAGGCAAACCTAACGAAGTATATGCTTTGCAAGGTGTGCATCTTACTATCAATAAAGGCGATAGCCTTGCAATTATGGGAGTATCCGGCAGTGGTAAGTCTACTTTACTTAACATTATTGGGTGCTTAGATAATTTTACAGATGGCGAATACTTGTTGAATGGTGAGAATATCACATCAAAAAATGGTACAGAACTTGCAGAAATACGAAATTCTATTTTTGGCTTTATATTGCAGTCATACGGATTAATTGAGAGTGATAAAGTTATAAATAATATAAGAATACCTTTGCTCTTTAGCAAAAAATACAAGTCCAATGAACATAATGATAGAATAAATACCATACTAAATAAACTTAAAATATTTGACTTAAGAAACACAAAAGTACGCGAATTATCCGGCGGACAAAAACAAAGAGTGGCTATTGCAAGAGCCATGGTAAATGACCCCGAAATAATTTTAGCAGACGAACCAACAGGTGCTTTAGATTCCGAAACAGCCACAAATATTGTAAATATACTAAAAGAATTGCAACAAAAAGGCAAAACAATTATAGTTGTAACACATGATATTAATGTAGCAAATAAAATGGATAAAATTATCTACATAAAAGATGGCATAATAAGTGATAATATGATATAAAAATTCCACCATAATTGGTGGAATTTTTATTATTTTAAGTTTTAAATCAATGCATCTTTTGCGTCTAGTGGAATTGTTATAGAAGTACAATAAGCAATTTCCTCATTGTCATATTTCTCACTTTCCAATACAAGTTTATTTTCTAAAATAGTTAAAGTATAATCACTATAAGGGAATTTAGAATTACCTGAATACTTATTTTCTTCAATTTTATCAAAAAATCTATCAATATCATAGTTTCTCTGCAAACCATAAAAACTACTTCTTGATGCTAATTTATCAAATAATTCACTAAAACTATCAAAACTATCTATATTTATATAACAATATTCATATAACTTATCTACTAAAGCATCATTACTTGTTACAGTTTCAGCAGTCCACACTGCATCTTGGTTATTTTTGTCTAAATAATATGTATTATAAGTACTGCCATTTTTTTCAATATAAAGCAATTTATAAGC
>CAJTNW010000003.1:1846-59426 GCA_910577795.1 uncultured Christensenella sp. | reverse complement strand
TTTAATTATATTTTCATAAATAGAGTAACTCTCATTTTCTCCAACATTTATTGTTTTATTAGGACTTAAAACAAATTTCTCCACTGCTTTTTCAACTATTCTTTTGTTTGTTGTATCAGGAGCCTGTTTTGCCTCGTCTGGAATAACAACAGTATCAAATCCCATACCAAATTTTATAGTTGCTTCATGTTTGCTCAAATCGTCATCAGATACCATATCTATTGTCATTTCTTTTGCTGCAATTTTAATAGTATAAATTTCATATTTACTACCAACTTTACCAGTATAAATATTTCCATTTTTTACGAGTTCTTTTTCCATTTCAAGCACATAATCTAATGTCTCATAAGTATCCTCTATGAACTTATTAGCATTAACTAATTCTGTTCCATCAAATTTAAACTCACGCCTAATATCGTCAAAAGTGTTATAATATTGTCTTGTCCAAGTTTTTTCTTCCTTAGAATAATCATAAACATTTAATTCGTCTTTTTTTACAATTTGATAAATAGTTTTATAACTATCAAGTTCCCTTACTGCTTGCATTCCATTAACACCAACAAGTACAGACCAATCACTAGTATCATTCACTTCTTGATAATATTTTGCAGAACTCTTTTTCCACAAATCAACATATTCACTAATAGATGCTGCAATTTTTTCATTGTCATTATCTGAATCATCACCACCATCAGGTGCACAACTAATTAAAGAAAAACATGATACAATTGCCATAATTACTACTGCTATAATCAAAAACAATTTCTTTTTCATACTAACCTCCATCTTAAAACATTTTTAATTATATCTATTAAATAAGAAAATCTGCTATTTTGTCAGTAAAGGTATACTTTTTCTGACACTTAATATATTTTAGTTTCTTATAATTAAAAGTTATAAAATTAACAAATTTTTCTTTTTAACTAACTTTATTATACATAAATGCGAATAAAAAGTCAAGTAGTTTTATGTCAGAAAAAGTATACTTTTTCTGACACTTGTTTCATACTTTGAGGAAAATTTATAAATAATTAAATAAATATTATAATTTATTTGTTACTTCTCATAAGACATATCTATGTCTTACGAAGCGCGCATAATCGGCTGTAAAATAGGCTTTTGATTTTATAAATCAAAAGCCTAATAATAAGCCGAATTATGCAAGCGGTTTCATCGTTGGGAACAACAAAACATCTCTAATACTTGCCTCATCAGTAAATAACATAACTAAGCGGTCAATACCAATACCTAAACCACCAGTTGGAGGCATACCATACTCTAAAGCAGTTACAAAATCCTCATCCATCATTTGAGCCTCATCGTCGCCAGCCTCTCTTTCCTTAACTTGTGCCATAAATCTACCTTTTTGGTCAATTGGGTCATTCAACTCTGAAAAAGCATTACCCATTTCACGGCTTGTAATAAAGAACTCAAATCTTTCTGTAAGTCTAGGGTCAGATTTTTTACGTTTTGCAAGTGGAGAAACTTCCACAGGATAATCTGTAACAAAAGTTGGTTGAATTAATTTTTCTTCTATTTTTTGGTCAAACACTTCATAAAGTGCTTTGCCCCAAGTTACATTGTCTGCAAATTCCACACCAATTGCATTTGCTTTTGCAATACACTCATCAAGTGGCATATTTTCAAAATCAATACCAGTTTCCTCACGCACTAAATCTAGCATAGAAATACGTTTCCATTTATTACCAATATTAATTTCTACACCTTGATAACTTATAGTCTTACTGCTAATAACTGTATCTGCAATATAATTAAATAAATCTTCTGTTAAATCCATCATACCATTATAGTCAGTATATGCTTGATATAACTCAACAGTAGTAAACTCTGGATTATGTCTAGTATCCATACCCTCGTTTCTAAATAATCTACCTATTTCGTAAACCCTTTCAAAACCACCAACAATAAGTCTTTTCAAATAAAGTTCCGGCGCAATACGCATATACATATCAATATCCAATGTATTGTGATGTGTAATAAATGGTCTTGCACTAGCACCACCCGGGATAGTATTTAAAATTGGAGTTTCAACTTCCAAAAAGCCTCTATTATCTAGGAATGCTCTAATACTGCTTATGATTTTTGACCTTGTAACAAAAGTCTTTTTTACCTCTGGGTTTGCAATTAAATCTACATACCTTTGACGATAACGCATATCTGTATTAGTAAGTCCGTGATATTTTTCTGGCAATGGTAAAAGAGATTTAGAAAGCAAACAAACAGAATAAGCATGCACACTTATCTCGCCAGTTTTAGTAGTAAACACTTTGCCTGTAATACCAATAATATCACCAATATCAAACTTTTTAAATTCGGCATAATCGTCTTCGCCAATATCATTTTTGCTTACATAAAGTTGAATACTGCCAGTACTATCAAGTAAATTAGCAAAACTTGCTTTACCCATAATTCTTCTGCTAATCATACGTCCAGCCAAAGTAACTTCTTTACCATCGTAATTATCGTAATTATTTTTTATATCCAAAGCATCAGCATCCTTATCAAACTTAACTATTTCATAAGGATTTTTATCCATTTCAACAAGTCTTGCCAACTTTTCATGCCTTGCTTTGATAATGTCATTTAAATCCAATTCTATCTGGTTATTTGTTTCCATAATAACTCCTTGTTATTTATCTATTTTATCCTTACTAACTTGCAAAATTTTAACCTCAAAAGTTGAGTTTGGTGTTACAACTTTAACAGTTTCACCTTTCTTTTTACCAAGCAAAGCAACTGCCATAGGTGAATTATTGCTTATGCGGTTTTTATTTATATCAGCCTCAGTACTACCAACTATTTGGTATACTTCTTCCTCGTCAAATTCCTTATCAAGCACTTTTACAAAAGAACCAACACTTACTTCGTCACTTTTAATTTTTGAATTATCAATAATTTCATAGTTTGAAAGTTGACTCTCAAGCACTTTAATACGCGCTTCTATCATTGCTTGTTCTTCTTTTGCAGCATCATACTCTGCATTTTCGCTTAAATCGCCATACTCCCTTGCAACTTTGATTTTCTCTGATGCCTCGCCTCTTTTTACATCTACAAGTTCACGATACTCTGCCCAAAGTTTGTCATATCCTTCTTGGGTCAATAAAGTTGTATTTGCCATATTTCCTCCAAAACATACCGCAAAAAAATATTGCAATATGCAAAAAATTTACTTTGTAATTATTTTTAAAAATTTAAACATTAAATATTATGCTAGCCTGAAAATTTTTGCTATAACCATAAAAAAAATAATTAATAATGTTTGATTAAAAATCAGACATTATCAAAAATTTAGTGCATATTTTAAGTTATATTTATACTGCTACTATTTTAGCATTTAGGACGGCAATAAATTTTCCGTCCTAAACCAAATTATTCCTCTGAAATTGCACTCACTGGACACTCATCTGCACAAGCACCGCAAGAAATACAAGTATCTGCATCAATATTGTATTGAGTATCTCCTTCGCTAATAGCGCTTACAGGACATTGGTCACTACATGCACCACAAGAAATACATGCATCACTGATAACATAAGCCATAGTAATCTATTCTCCTTTGGTATTACATTTTATTTATATTAATATATCACAATATTTTAATTTTGTCTATACTTTCAACTAAAAAATTAAAAATTTATCTAATTTAGCCATATTTGTACTTTCAAATCATATACACATATACGCACGCACCAACAATATGTAAAATACTGCCCATCAACACAAATATATGCCAAATACTATGCATAAATTCCTTTTTTATAGCATAAAAAATTAATCCAAATGTGTAACAAAGTCCACCAGCAAGCACAATAGCAAAACAGCCAATACCGCAAAGTGATATAACATAGTTAACCACAAAAATTGGTGCCCAGCCAGTAAGAATATAAATAACCATTGTAACGGCTCTAAATTTTTTAACATTTATCCAATTTAGTACCATACTAATAATACTAAGTGCCCATATACAACTTATTAATATGTATCCAATATTGTTTTTTAAGCCAGAAATCATAAATGAAGAAGCACTGTCAGCAATTAGTATATTTATGCTAAGATGGTCAAATTTTTGCCTAAACACTCTCTTTTTTAGATTTTTTTCGTTGTGATAAATTGTACTCATTGTGTAAAGAGCAACCATTGACCCGCCAAAAACTAAAGAAGAAATAATATCTACAAAGTTCGTATAATCTCTAGATGTTCTTACAACTGCAAGTGAAAACATAATGATAAGTCCGATAATACCAATTATCATACCTATAAAATGTGTAATAACGTTAAGTTTTTCTTCTCTAACGGTATATTTTGGCAATTTTTGTATTTTTTCAGCAAGTTGCTCGTCAGTATAATGCAATGTTTCTCTCCATAACTTTAAATTGCCACTATTGTACCATATTTTTGTGATAAAAGATAGCAAAAAAATGTAATTTTTAATTTATTTTAAATATACCTCATATAAAAGTATAAATGTTAATTTACATATATTGTTGCAGATAAAACTTGACTTAATCTACAAATAAAAACTTTTTGAAACTAATTTTTATTGTTGGCTATCAACTTTAAAGCAGTTTTAATTCCATCAACCGCACTAGAGGTTATACCACCAGCAAAGCCTGCACCTTCGCCTGCAGGATAAAGACCTTTTATATTAGACATACCTAATTCGTCTCTTTCTATCCTAACTGGTGAAGAGGAACGACTTTCCACACCAATTAAAATTCCGTTTTTGTCAAACCCATTAATTTTTTTACCAAAAGCAACTAAGCCTTCCTTCATTCCATCAACAATTTTTTTATCAAAAATCTTCTGAAAATCGCCACTAACTAGTCCTCTTGAGTATGTAGTTTTAACACTAGATATATCTTTACTAGTTTTTCCATTTATAAAATCACTAACCTTAACTGCCGGTGCTGAGTAATTATTGCCTACTCTATAAGCCTCTTTTTCTAGTTTTTCCTGAAACTTAAACCCATCAAGTACTCCACAACCAAAATCTTCAGGCTCAACTCCAACTAATATGGCAGAATTAGCAAAACCACTATCTCTTTTATTCTCACTCATTCCATTAGTTACTATTGTATTAGCCTCACTCATTGACGGCATAACGTAACCACCGGGGCACATACAAAAAGTAAAACAACCTCTACCATTACTTAACCTATGCGATAATTTGTAATCTGCAGGTGGTAATCCTTTAGTATTTCCGTATTGTCCAATATCTATCAATTGCTGACTATGCTCCACCCTAGCCCCTACAGCAAAAGGTTTTGCAGTCATATTTACACCTTGATTATAAAGTTTTGCAATTGTATCACGTGCAGAATGTCCGCAAGCCAAAATGACATTTTCACTATCATAAGTATCACCACAACTTCTAACACCAACAACTTTGCCATTATTGATTATAATCTCGTCTACTTTGCTATTAAATTTATACTCACCACCAAGTGATTCTATAGTCATTCTAATATTTTTTACTACATTTTTTAAAATATCCGTTCCGATATGTGGCTTTGCTGAATAAAGTATATCTTCTTTAGCACCATGATTTACAAATTCGTTCAAAACTATTTGTATGTATTCACTACTAATACCTGTATTTAACTTGCCATCTGAAAAAGTACCTGCCCCACCTTCGCCAAACTGAATATTAGTGTTTTCATCAAGATTACCGCCTAAATTGAAATTAGTTACGATTTTTGAGCGGTTTTCCACCTTATCGCCACCCTCAAATATAATGGGCTTTAAACCATAATGACTAAGTACTAACCCTGCAAACATACCGCAAGGTCCACTACCAATAATTATAGGTCTGCTACTTAAACTTACTTTACAGGTGGCAAGTTCACTCACTTTTGTTTTAGGTTGTATATATTCTGTTAATTTAGAGTTTGGCTTTCCGTCTACAATAACACTAGCCACATAATGTATATCACCTTTATGTCTGCTATCAATAGATAATCTATCTAATTTAACAAACTTATAATTACCTATTTTTTTTGTTATAGTTGTTTTTATTGTGTCATTATCAAAACCAATAGGCAGCCTTAAATTAGTCAATTTTTGTAACATTTAAAACTCCTTTGCAAAGTTGTATGCCGATGCAAAAGCAAAATGGAGATTATATCCACCGCATACACCATCAACATTTAAAACTTCACCTATTGCGTATAATTTGCCATTTACTTTAGAAGACATATCCTTAAGATTAAATTGAGATAAATCCAAACCACCATGCACAACTTGTGCCTGCTTATAGTCTTCACTCTTTACAACATCTATGCGATAGTGTTTTATGCTATCTACACCATATCCCATAATCCTTTGCATAAGATTTTTATTAAGTAGTCCAAACTCTGCTGTTATTTGATTTTTTAGCAAAGTCTCTACCTCTTCTTTAGTAAACTGTGGCATAAAATCAAGATAGCATATCCCCTCAAGCATATTGTTATTACTCATTTTAGAGGACATATTCATAATTACTATTCCAGATATACCATCTTTTCTAAACTGCACTTCCCCAAACTCTGTTGAAATAAGTTTACCTCCATCATAAAGGCTAACATTTGCCTCTTGTCTTACTCCGTCAATACCTTTAATTTGTTCCAACTTTTTTGCAAGTAGTGGTACTAAAGATGGTGTATTTTTTATTCTTTTATGCCCTAATTTTTCATATAAACTTAAACTATCTATCCCAAAAGTTGCTTTGCTACCAGTTGCCAAACAAACCCTTTTACATTCAAAATTATTTTTATTTGTAATTATATTTACATTATCATTTATCTTTAAATCAGTAACCAAACAGTCTGAAAAAATCTTTACTCCATATTTTTGCATATTGCTAAGTAATACATTTAATACATTGTTTGCTTTTTCGCTAAACGGATAAATTCTGCCAGATTTTACTTTTGTAACAAGTCCTAATTCTTTCATTTGTTTTTGCATATCAAAATCAGTTACAATACTTTTTATCTCGTTAGTATTGTAATAATCTGTGCTAATATCAACATTGCTAAGATTACATTTGCCATTACCAGTTGCAAGCAATTTTTTGCCTATTCTGTCATTTGCCTCTAAAACAGCAACTTTGTAACCTTTTTTTGCAAGCAATATGCTAGCATACATACCACTAGCACCACCGCCTATTATACCAAAATCAAACATTTATCCCTCGCTTTGCAAAATAACACTAAAATTTAGTTTGATATTAGTATTATAACACAAAAATATTACTAAAACTATCATAAAATATATTTTTTTATAAAAATTTTAAAAATAATAATCAAAATATTATGCTTTTTATATAAAATGGTGTATACTTATTTAGGAAAAAAATTTTAAGGAATTTACTATGGTAAGAAAAGATTTAAGAAATATAGCAATTATTGCACACGTTGACCATGGCAAAACAACTTTGGTTGATGCTATGCTAAAACAATGTGGCGCTTTTAGAGAAAATCAAGTTGTTGACGAAAGAGTAATGGACAACAACGATATTGAAAAAGAAAGAGGCATAACAATACTTGCAAAAAATACTTCCGTAAGATATAAGGATGCAAAAATAAACATTATTGATACTCCCGGACATGCTGATTTTGGCGGTGAGGTAGAACGTGTTTTAAAAATGATAGATGGTGTAGTTCTGCTAGTTGATGCTTATGAAGGAACTATGCCACAAACAAGATTTGTTTTGTCTAAAGCATTAGAAATGAACTTAAAAGTTATCATCTGCGTCAATAAAATAGACAAACAAGATGCTAGACTTGGCGAAGTTGAAGACGAAGTACTAGACTTGCTACTAGACTTAGGCGCAGGTGACGAAGCACTTGACTACCCAATTGTTTATTGCTCAGGTAGGGCTGGTACTGCTACTCTTGACCCAAATGTTGCAGGTACAGATTTGATTCCATTATTTGAAACTATAATGAACTTTATACCTTGCCCTGAGGGTGACGAAAACGGACCTTTGCAATTGCTTGTATCTTCTATAGACTATAACGATTATGTTGGCAGAATTGGTATTGGTAGAATAACAAGAGGAAGATGCAATGTTAATAGCAATGTTGCAATTTGTGATAATAACCCTAATTTTATTGGCTACAACTCTAAAATTAGCAATTTATACGAAATAGAAAACTTAAACAGAGTTTCTACAAACACTGCAACAGTTGGTGACATAGTTTGTGTTTCTGGTATAGAAGGTATTAACATTGGTAACACAATTTGTGATATAAACAATGTTGAGCCATTACCTTTTGTAAATGTATCTGAACCAACTTTGGAAATGGAGTTTTTAGTAAACAATAGTCCTTTTGCAGGTAAAGAAGGTAAATATGTAACTTCACGTAACTTAAGAGATAGACTATACAAAGAATTATTAAGAGATGTATCCTTGAGAGTTAGAGATGGCGACACAAAAGATAGTTTTATGGTTGCAGGAAGAGGTGAAATTCATCTTTCAATTTTAATTGAAAATATGCGTCGTGAAGGCTATGAGTTTATGGTAGGCACACCAAAAGTTATGAACAAAATAATTGACGGCAAAAAATTTGAGCCTATTGAAAAAGTTATTATTGATGTACCTAATGATTATGTTGGCAGTGTTATGGAAAAACTTGGCAACAGACGTGCTGAACTTGTTAATATGACACCAGTTGCATCAAGAATAAGACTAGAATTTGCAATACCAACACGCGGACTAATAGGATATCGTAGTGACTTTTTGACAGATACTAAAGGCGAAGGAATTATTAATACACTTTTTGCTGGATATGAGCCTTACAAGGGTGACATTCCAAGACGTAGCAATGGTTCGCTTATATCTTTTGAAACCGGAAAAGCAACTGGCTATGGCTTAAATGCTGTGCAAGAAAGAGGTGTATTATTCCTAAATCCGGGTGACCCTGTGTATAGTGGTATGGTAGTTGGATATTCACCAAAAGCAGAAGATTTGGTAGTTAATGTTTGCAAGGAAAAACACCTTACAAATACTCGTGCATCTGGTAGTGACGATGCCTTAAAATTACAAAGACCAAGGATATTCTCACTAGAAGAGGCAATAGAGTTTATTGAAAATAATGAGTTGTTGGAGATAACTCCTCAGTCAATTAGAATTCGCAAAAAAATTCTTGACCATAAGGAAAGAATGAGAGATGACTTAAAAACTGGTGTTATTAAAGCCAGAGAAAACAAGTAAAAACTGTACAAAAATCGGGCTTAAATTAAAAAATCACTAAAAGTTAAACTTTTAGTGATTTTGTTTTATATATCAAATATTATTTTATGCTGATACCTTGCTTAGCATCATACTATCAATTCCATCAGCAATAGTTGACATTAAATGCGTCTTATACTTACTATCATTAAGCAACATTCTATCCCCCTCGTTAGAAATAAAGCCACACTCTATAATTACAGCCGGATATGGTGAACATTTACAAATAAAATAATCCCCACCTAAACTTTTTAAGTCATCTCTACCCGCATATTTTTTGTTTACATTGCTATTTATTAAATACTGAAATCTTTCCCCAACTTCCTTATTTTTTTTAGTATCGTCATAAAAAACTTGCACTCCTCGCCTTTTACTATCTTGGTACTTATTTACATGCAAACTTACAATCAAGTCTGGCTTGCTTTTTAAAATTATATCTTTACGTTTTTGCATATCGTCTTTCTTTTTACCTGCCAAAGAATTTGCACTATCCCTTGTTAGCACTACTTTATATCCTCTATCCTCTAATATACCTTTTAATTCACGTGTTAGTTCCAAGTTTATATTGGCTTCTATCATATTACCATAAGATACACCACCATCCATTCCACCATGTCCTGCATCAATAACCACAACACCTTTTGCCAAACTATTGCTTACAGGAATATAAATAGCACACAAAATGGTAGCAATAACCGCCATAATAAATACACTAGTAACAACAATATGCTCTTTTCTTATAATCATTTATTACCTCAACTCTCCTTATAAATAATATGATTATATCAAACGCAAATATTCATTATTAGTAATATTTATTAATATCAATTATTTTTACCAAACAATTATTAGATTTAGCAAACTTTATAGTATTACCTGTTCCACTTGGCTTACCATTAAAGCACGCAATACAAAACTCAGAATGTAACACCATATACTTATTTCTATCATTCATACATGTTTTAGTATACTCTTTATTTAAAATAATTATTTCATCACATTGTTTTAATAAGTGTCTATATCTTGTTTGTTGTTTCTCTCTCCATTTAATTTCTTGATTTTCACAAGGTATAACTGCAACAACTTTGATATTTTTATACTTTCCCCTTAATTCTAAAAGTATTTCAGTGGCTATCATATCAAAACCCTCTGCCATACCAGTTAAAAAAGTATGCACACCATATTCAATTGCATTTACAAAAATAGTTTTTAAATCGTATTTAAAAATTCTACAACTTAAATTTTCTTCATTATACCCCCACGGCAAACTTTTTGGTCTATGCCCAGTCAAACATACTACATTTATTTTTTCCATTCTTCTCCTTTTATTAAACTAATTGTATTATATTATAGCACTTATTGTATCATACTATAATAGTGAGTTGTCAACCATTTTGAGATATAATGTAACAAAAGATTTACTAAATGAGGAAAATAATGGATATATTGCAAAGAATAACAGACTTAAGAGTATCTAAAGGAATGTCTATTTATGAACTAGCAAATAAAAGTGGGATTGCAAAAAATACTATTTATAGATGGTATTCAAAAAACTATACACCAACCTTAGATTCACTACAAGAAATTTGTGAAAAAGGTTTTGGCATAACTTTAGTTGAATTTTTTGCTGTAGATACTGACTTAATTCCTGCGACTTCCGAAACTAAAGAAATTATAGATTTATGGATAAATTTAACCGACACTCAAAAACAAGCGATTAAACAAATTTTATTAAGTTACAAAAAATAAACTTAATTTTTTGCTTATAATTAAAGTATAAGGAAAGGTTAATTATAAATGGATAAAAAATTAGATTATGATGAAGTAATAAATAGAATGTGTTTCTTTATGAATAAAGCAAACTTGTCAGCAAGAGCAACTAGTTTTACTCTTGACCATGGCGAGCAATTTATGAAAAGGATATTAAATAAATCTGTCGAGTTAAAAGTAAGCACTTTACTTGAGTTTTGTGACATTATGAATATAACTATTCAAGACTTCTTTTATCTTGGTAACAATTATAATGAAAACGATAAAAATTTATTAGATATGTTTAAACAATTGTCTAACGAAAACAAAGATATAATTATTGATTTAATGAATAAATTAAAATGACAAACAAAAAAGCCAAACTATTGTTTGGCTTTTGATTTTTTAAAATACTACGCAACTATTTTTGATATAACATACCGAAACGATTCCTCAAACAGGTGGCTACTTCAAAGCACCCTTGTGGCACATGGTTAAATCTACTTAATGCTGCTGCGGTCAAGCCCTGACATGGTTCATAGCAAACCATTGCACAAGACCTTGATATCAACACTCCTTATTCAAGTCAGACTTTCCATACACTAAACCGAGAATAGTATTCAGTCCTGCTGTAGCGGATTGCAGGTACAGGGCACCGCTGGCTCCCCACTTAGCGTAGTAAATGTATTATATCATACTATTTATACAAAGTCAATAGATAAATTAAATTGCAATAATTTACGCACAAAATTAATTTCTAATTTTGTCATAATATCAATTACAATTATAAAATATACTTACTTTAACTAAAACAACAAATGCACCCGTAAAAGGTGCATTTTGTTTTATAACATTTTTATTATTTTTCGCCAAGCCATTTAGTGCGGAAAGTTTTGCGTTTTTCGTATTGTTTATCAGTCAAAGAATCCTCAAAAGCCTTTAGTAAATCTTGTTGCTTTTTACTCAATTTTTGTGGAGTATCAATTTCCACAGTTACGTACAAGTCACCAAATGCTTGTTTTTTAAGGTATTTAACACCATAACCTTTTACCCTAAACTTAGTGCCAGTTGCTGTGCCTGGTGGAATAGAAATAGTAACAGATTTATCTGTAGTAGGAATTTCTACCTTAGCACCATTAATAGCATCACTCATACTAATAGGTAATTTATAGTACAAGTCATATCCTTCTCTAACAAACAAAGGATGAGGTTTAACACTTATAACTATTATTAACCTACCATTTTGTCCGCCATTTATGCCAACTTCGCCTTCGTTATAATAAGTAATTGTTTGTCCGTTATCCACACCAGCAGGCACGGTTACAGGAATAACTCTTTCCTTTTTTATAGTACCTTCACCACGGCAAGTCTTACATTTATCTGTAATAATCTTACCACTACCACCACACCTTGAACATCTTGTTCTTACAGTCTGTCTTCCAAAAATAGTGTTTTGAGTAACAGTCACCATACCAGTACCATGACAGTCAGGACAAGTACTAATTTTTGATGGGTCACTTGCACCACTACCTTTGCAGTCAGGGCATTTTTCTGTACGATAAACTTTAACAGATTTTTCTACACCTTTAATTGACTCTTCAAAAGTAATATCAAGACGCATAGTAATATCATCACCATCTACTGCCATATTAGCATGATTAGTTCTGCCACCACCAAAAATATTGCTAAAAATATCTTCAAAACCACCAAAGCCGCTAAAGCCACCAAAGCCGCCACCGCTACTACCGCCACCATTGAATTGAGGGCCGTCTTCACTACCAAACTGGTCATAATTTGCTTTTTTCTGTGGGTCAGAAAGCACATCATAAGCATGGTTAATTTCCTTAAAAGTTTCCTCCGCTTGCTTACGTTCTGCCTCTGGCTTAGTTGCATATCTATCTGGATGATATTTCATAACAGCCTTTCTGTAGGCCGCCTTTATCTCTTGCTCACTTGCACTTTTTTGCACACCAAGCAATTCATAATAATCTTTATTTGCCATATATCTTTCCTTTTAAAATCAAATAAGTTTTTTAAAAATTATTAAAAAATCCTGCGAAAATCAATACTAAATTGGTTTTATTCAAAAATTTGCAAATAAAAAACTTATTTATAAATACGACTAATTTCGCCGATTTTAGTCGGCGAAAAAAGTCAAAGGGTTAGTTTTAGTTAAAATTATTCTTCTGGGTTAGCATCTACTACACCATCATCTGGCTTGCCACCATTTTGTGCTGCAGCATCTGCTTGAGCAGTTTCTTGATAAATTCTTGTAAAGATAGGACCAGTTACTTCGCTCATTGCCTCTATAACTTTACGGATATTATCTGCTTCTGTTTCTTTTGCTAAATCTTCTTTTGCTTTGTCAATAGCCTCTTGAATTTTTGTTTTTTCGTCATCAGTAAGTTTTTCGCCATTTTCTTTCATAAACTTTTCTGATGCAAAAATCAATTGCTCCGCCTCGTTTTTAGCATCAACTGCTTCTTTACGTTTTTTATCTTCTTCAGCATACTTTTCTGCTTCCTTAACAGCAGCATCAATATCTGCCTCACTTAAGTTAGAAGATGCTGTAATAGTAACACTTTGAGTTTTGTTAGTACCTTTATCCAATGCCTTAACATTTACTATACCATTTGCATCAATATCAAATGTAATTTCAATTTGAGGTACTCCTCTTGGTGCTGGTGGAATACCATCTAAAACAAATCTTCCCAAAGTTTTATTGTCGCTTGCCATACTTCTCTCACCTTGCAATACATGTACATCTACTGCTGGTTGATTATCTGCATAAGTTGAGAAAACTTGGGATTTGCTTGTAGGTATAGAAGTATTTCTTGGGATAAGCACTGTAAATACACCACCTGCTGTTTCAATACCAAGTGAAAGTGGAGTAACGTCTACAAGTACCATATCTTTTACATCACCAGTCAAAACACCACCTTGAATAGCAGCACCAATTGCTACACATTCATCTGGGTTAATTCCCTTATAAGGCTCTTTGCCAGTTGCTTTTTTAACTGCATCTACAACTGCAGGAATACGAGTTGAACCACCAACCAAAATAACTTTTGCAATATCATTGCTAGATAGACCTGCATCAGATAGTGCTTGACGTAAAGGTTTCATAGTTCTTTCAACTAAATCTGAAGTCATTGAATCAAACTTAGCCCTAGTCAAATCAATATCAATAGATTTTGGTCCTTCAGCAGTTACTGTAATAAATGGTAAGTTGATGTTTGTTTTAGAAAGGCTTGAAAGTTCAATTTTTGCTTTTTCTGCAGCCTCAATAATTCTTTGCATTGCCATTTTATCTTTTGATAGGTCAATTTTTTCTACCTTTTTAAATTCATCTAAAATATATTCAGCAACTCTCTTATCAAAATCGTCACCACCCAACTTGTTATCACCACAAGTTGCAAGTACTTGGAACATACCATTGTCAAGTTCTAGTATAGATACATCAAAAGTACCACCACCTAAGTCATAAATCAAAACTTTTTGAGCATTTGTAGTATCTTTATCCACACCATAAGCCAAAGCCGCTGCAGTTGGCTCGTTAATAATACGCAATACATCAAGACCAGCAATTTTACCGGCATCTTTAGTTGCTTGTCTTTGAGCATCTGTAAAGTATGCTGGTACAGTTATAACTGCTTGAGTAACTTTTTCACCAAGAAAAGCCTCTGCATCTTGTTTTAACTTACCCAAAATCATACTAGAAATTTCTTGTGGAGTAAAGTTTTTACCATCAATAGCAACTTTGTAATCGCTACCCATGTGTCTCTTAATTGAAGAAATTGTTCTGTCAGTATTTGCTACTGCTTGACGTTTTGCAGTTGCACCAACTAATCTTTCGCCATCTTTTGCAAAAGCAACTACAGATGGAGTTGTTCTGTTACCTTCTGCATTTGCAATTACTTGAGGCTCGCCACCTTCCATAACAGCAACGCATGAGTTAGTTGTTCCTAAATCAATACCAATTATTTTTGCCATTTTTTTATATCTCCTTATATCGTAAATTTTCATTATTTAAATAACTTTTGTTATTATTACCTTAATTATTTTGCTACAACTACACTTGCGTGTCTTAAAATTTTGTCTTTAATTTTGTAGCCTTTTTCATATACTTGAACACATTTGCCACTATTTGCCTCATCATCTATTTGCATTAGTGCGTTATGCAAATTTGGGTCAAACTCTTTTCCTAAACTTTCAATTTCTGTAATATTCATTCTTTCAAAAATTGTTTCTATCTGCTTTTTAACCTTTGATAGTCCATCTTTAATACCATCTGGCATTTCTAATTCCATTGCACGTTCTAAGTTATCTACTACAGGCAAAAAGGCTAATATTGCATCTTGTTTTCCATCATTATACATATCTCTTGCAATATTTTCATTACGCTTTTTGATATTTTCCATATCCGCTTTCATTCTTTGTGCATAATTTTGAAGTTTTTCATTTTCTTCAACTAATCTTTGCATTTCCGCCTGAGTTTTACTTTTTCTTTTAGGCTTTTCTACTTTTTCTTCTACCTTATTTTGATTTTCTGAATTTTCGGCAGTCTCAACTTTTTCTTCTACCACCTCTTCTTGCAAAATATCTTTTTCTTCCATATTCTACTCCTTTTTTATCTTTTCAATTGCTTTGGTAACACCACCAAGCACTCCTAATACCTTTTGATAATCCATTCTTTCTGGTCCAATAACTACTGCATGCCCTACTTCTTTGCCAGCAATTACGCATTTTGCAGTAACTACAGCCATATTATCCTCAGCATTTTCATCCTTTCCAATTTTTATGCTAATTTCTACATCGTCTTCATTTATAAGGTTGTGTAGTTTTTCACCTGTATTGATAACTGATAAAAAGTTTTTAACATTTCCAACATCTTCAAACTCTTTATAATCAAAGATTTTGTCTGTGCCTTCCATATACATTTTGCTTTCACTATTTTGCTTGTAGTTTATCAAAATATTTAAAACTTCATCAAACAAGGCCCTATATTCTCCAATAGTCGCCTCAACTATCATATCTTTATTTTCAGTAATTTCTTTTACTGTTTTACCAGCAAACATATCAACTAGCATATCATTTGCTGACATAAAAAATTTGCCTTTCATATTTTGTGGAATATCAATAATCTTATCTTTAAGAAGTCCACTATCCGTAATAATAACCAAAAGTGCACTATCATTTCCAATATCTATTAACTTGATATCCTTTAATGTAATGTTATCTACTCCACCCATTACAACTATTGAAGTATAATTTGTAACATCACTTATTACTTTTGCAGTGCTTTTTATCACTTGCTCCACATCACTAAAATTGCAATCAAAATAATCTGAAAAACTTTCTATTCTTCTGTCAATATCTTCTCTATCTAGCAAATTATCAACGTAATAGCGATATGCTTTAGAAGATGGAACTCTACCTGCAGATTTATGTGGTTGTACTAAATACCCCATTTCCTCAAGCGCTACCATTTCACTACGTATTGTTGCACTGCTAACTTCTGGCAAGCAACTTTCTTTTATTTGACTACTGCTGATAGGTTCGCATGAAGAGATATAGTTATCAATAAGTGATTTTAATATCTTTTGTTTTCTTTCACTAATTTTCATAACCCCTCCTATCAACATTTATATTTGACTGCTAGCACTCTCATACCTTGACTGCTAATTCTTATTATACTCTATTATATCGTTTTGTCAATAGTTTATGCAAATTTTTTTTATTTTTCTTAAAATTTTACATTTAAAGCACCAAAAAATTGGTTAATAAAAGCAAAAATAGCGGCAATAAATGCCGCTACTTTATTTATACTATATTATATTTATCTATTTAAATAATCTTTTTTTGCTTGTTTAGCCTCAGGAGGCAAATCTATTTTATAATCAATAATATATTTAACAATTTTATTATTTTTTTCGTATACCAAACTACTACCTTTTACATATAAACTTGCCGGCATAGTGTTTCTTTCATACCATTTGCCATCAATTTTTTCATATTTTGTTTCAAAATCATCACGCACATATTTTAAATCAAGACCATCTACTACATTAGAATCAATAACATTACTATTTAAAATTTCTTTCCTTAGCAATTCAACTTGGTCTGCTTTTTTAATAATTTCATAAGTCCAAACCTCATTTTCAAATCTATACATTTCAATAGCATTTTTTCCTGCTACCAAACAAGTAGAGCCTTTTGCACCTATATCCATTCTCATATTGCCGTTTCTTGCAATTACACTTGTTTCCACCCCTTTGTCGTTTATTGAGATAATTCCCCATTTTTCAGAAGCCAATAATCTTACAACAAACTTATCTGGTCTAGATGGTATGCATCCAACTAGTCCCATAGACAAAATAAGTATTATAATTAAACTTGTAATAACTATTACATACTTTTTTCTCATAACTTCTCCATAAGATAATAAGTTTTTATATCTTATCTATATTATTGTAGTATAAAATAAAAATTAAATCAATATGTTAATAAAAATTTTTAATACATTTTACTTTTAAATCAATTCTGCAATTAAACTATTTGACATATAAATAAACTCTGGTTTAATTGCAATATTATTTTTAGATACATTATAATATTGTATATTATTATCTATTTCCTCAAATAGTTTGTTTAAACCATCTATGCCAAACAACTTAACATAATCTTCTATAATAATGCCTTCGTCCATTCTTAAAGATAACATAGCATATTCTTTTCGCATATTCTCCAATGTTAAAACTTCTTCCACCATTCTTTCAGAGCCATTAATATAGTTATCAAAATTGCTAGTATTATAAAATCTAGTATTACCAATAAAACTATGTGCCGAAAGCCCAAATCCAATATACTCTTTTAATTTCCAATACCCTATATTATGCAAACAAGGTTTGCCAAAATTAGATATTTCATATCTATTTAATCCCGATTTTTGAAGAGTTTTTACTGCCAAATCATACATATCAACAGTCAAATCTTCATTAGGCAAAACTATTTTACCTGTCTGCACATTTTTATATAGTGGTGTATCTTCTTCCAAAATCAAAGAATAACAGGAAACAGATTTTACTCCACACGCGATAACTTGTTTTAAATCATTTTTTACTATATTCAAAGTTTGATTAGGCAGTCCTATCATCATATCACAATTTACATCAAGTCCGCTGTTTACAAGCATATTCAAACCTTCTATTGCTTTAGCAGAATTGTGAACTCTACCTATGCAGGATAAAACTTTGTCATTTAAACTTTGTACCCCAACACTTAATCTAGTTACCCCTAAACTTTTATAAAGTTCTACTTTTGTTTTAGTGTAACTATCCGGGTTACCTTCCACTGTAAACTCTTTTAAATCTAGTTTAAAATTTTTGTTAATGCAATTTACAATGCTTTCGAACAACTCTTCTGATAAGTAAGTTGGTGTGCCACCACCAAAAAATATGCTGTCAACCACATAACCGCTACTATCAAAATTATTTATTTCTGCAATTAAACTTTGCACATATTTTTTTACTGACTCCTCATTACATTTAAAGGAAACAAAATCACAATATGCACACTTACTTTTGCAAAAAGGTATATGGATATATATGGACAACTTTTTCATATTATTCTCTTACTTTAATATTTTATCTATTTAGTAGCGATTTTTAAAAGATTTTTTATTATTTATCAAACTTTAATATAGTCATAAATGCTTCAGATGGAACTTGTACAGTACCTACTTGACGCATACGTTTTTTACCTTCTTTTTGTTTTTCAAGCAACTTTTTCTTTCTTGTTATGTCACCACCATAACATTTTGCAAGCACGTCCTTTCTCATTGCTTTTACAGTTTCCCTAGCAATTACTTTAGACCCAACACTTGCTTGTATAGGTATTTCAAACATTTGTCTTGGTATTACTTCTTTTAGTTTTTCCGCTATACTTCTTCCTCTGGAATATGCTTTATCTCTATGAACGATAAGGCTTAAAGCATCACATATTTCACCATTAAGCATAATATCAAGTTTGACTAAGTTACTTTGTCTATATCCTGCTATTTCATAATCAAAACTTGCATAGCCTTTTGTTCTAGATTTTAAGGAATCAAAAAAGTCATACACAATTTCATTTAGTGGAATTTCGTATTCTATCCTTACCCTTGTAGTATCAAGATAAGTCATATCAATATGCACTCCTCTTTTGTCCTGACATAGTTCCATAATTGTACCAACATATTCAGGAGGTGTATACAAAAAGGCTTTTACAATAGGCTCTTCCATATAGTCTATCTCTGACTGAGGTGGAAGATTAGTTGGATTTTCCACTTCTACCATACTTCCATCAGTTTTTACGACATGGTAAGAAACAGAAGGTGCTGTGGTTATAATATCCAAATCAAACTCTCTCTCTAACCTTTCCTGTATAATCTCCATGTGCAAAAGACCCAAAAAGCCACATCTAAAACCAAAGCCTAAAGCAACAGAAACTTCTGGTTCATACAAAAGCGAAGCATCGTTTAATTGTAATTTTTCAAGAGCATCTTTTAAGTCACCATATTTTGCACCATCTGCTGGATAAATACCACTATATACCATTGGCATAACATTTTTATAGCCCGGTAGTGGTTCATTTGTACCGCCATTTGCTAATGTTATAGTATCACCAACTTTAGTATCGCTTACATTTTTGATAGACGCACACAAATATCCAACATCACCAGCCATAAGTTCGTCAACCTCTATCATTTTTGGGTTAAATATGCCTACTTCAGTAACGTCATAAGTTTTGCCAGTTGCAAACATTTTAATTTTTGTACCAGCCTTAACTTTTCCGTCAAAAACTCTAATTAAAGATATTGCACCCTTATAACTATCATATACACTATCAAAAATAAGTGCTTTTAAAGGTTTATCCTCATCACCCATAGGATGAGGTAGTTTTTCAATAACTTGTTCAATTACCTTTTCAATATTAATACCTTCTTTTGCACTTACCAAAGGCACATCAGTTGCATCAAGTCCAATAACATCTTCTATTTCTTGTTTTGCCTCTTCTGGTCTTGCAGATGGCAAATCAATTTTATTAATTACAGGCAAAATTTCCAAATCATTATCAAGCGCAAGATATACATTGGTTAAAGTTTGTGCCTCAATACCTTGTGAAGCATCAACAATAAGTATAGCCCCCTCACAAGCAGCAAGCGAACGAGAAACTTCGTAAGTAAAGTCAACATGTCCCGGAGTATCAATTAAATTAAGATAATAGTCCTCACCTTTATAGTTGTACTTCATTTTAACAGGTGTCAACTTAATAGTTATACCTCTTTCCCTTTCAATATCCATACTATCTAAAAGTTGTTGCTTTTGGTCACGTTTACTAACCGTTTCAGTAACATCCATAATACGGTCTGCAAGAGTACTTTTACCATGGTCAATGTGCGCAACTATACAAAAATTTCGGATATGTTCTTGTCTTGACAAAATTTTGTCCTCCACACTAAAATTTATAATTAAAATTATATAAAAATTTATAATATTTAACAAATACATTTATATTGTATAATAAAATTTGCAAAATATCAATTATTTTAGGCTATTTTATGACTAATCATATTGACTTTAAGCAAAAATAACATTATACTATAATTATTAAACAAAAAAAGGTCTAATATGAAATATTCTTGGTTAAAAAACTATCCAATTTGTAATAAAGGGTTATTTGACAATAATCAAATAGCAGAAAATTCTATTCCGGCAATAACTAAAGCAGTTGAGGACGGATATAATTTATGTTTAAATATCAGTCTTACCAAAGACCAACAATTAGTTGTTATTGACAATAAAAAATCTGTTATGCTACTTAATTCTCACAAAAGAATAGAAACTTTGTCTTATGACGATACCGAAAATTTGAAACTACTAAATACAGAAAATAAAGTCCCTTTGCTTAACGATGTGTTAAAATTAACAAATGGCAAAGTTGGCATAATATTTAGGATACCATCAAATAACAACTATAAAAAAATTATTACAGAACTATCCAAGCAACTTGCTTTTTATAAAGGCAACACTGCAATTGTGGCAACAAGTTATGCTATGTACTACTATATTAAAAAAACAAAAAAAGATTATCCTTGCGGAGTAATCCTTAAAAAAATATCTTCTAAATTTGTTTATAATGCTATACTTTTTGCTAACACAAACAAGTTTAAACTTATAAAACCAGATTTTATTATTTGTGATATTAATAATCTGCCAAACAAATATTTAGATGACTTTTTGTATAGTAATCCTTATTCATACATCATAAGCCGTACTATTATTGATAAGCAAAGTTACAAAACTGCACTTGACTTTTCGGATAATTTTATATTTGAAAATTATATCCCAAACAAATAATTAGTCACGATTTTCGGAATGATTTTTATAAATTTTATAAAATAATAATGTTAAATTGGCAAACAAAAAAACAAGACAAAATTGTCTTGTTTTTTATTTTTAAATTTTAATCTAAAGCAAAACCTAATTCAAAAGCCTTGATATTTGAAGGTATAAACTTTGGTTTTTTAGCAAAGATTTTGCTTATTGTGTTTATTGCATTTTCCTTATCTAAAGAACCACTATGCTTTACATACGAACCAAAAATTACTAGGTTAGCAGCCTTTGGGTTTTGAGCCTCTAGTGCAATTTTATTTGCATCAACATAAATAATTTTTACATCATTTCTATTAACTTTATCTGTAATCAATGAACTATTTACAATAATAGTACCACCTGCTCTAACACTATTTACAAACTTATCCAAACTTGGTTTATTCATTGCTATCAAAGTATCAGGAACAGCAATAATAGGAGATGCAATAGGTTTACTATCCACACAAACACTACAATTTGCAGTACCACCACGCATTTCCGGACCATAAGACGGTAACCAAGAAACTTCTTTACCTTCATACATTGCAGAATAAGCAATAAATTGACCTAATGACAATACACCTTGTCCACCAAAACCGGCAATAATAATCTTATCCATTATTTTTCCTCCTTTGTAGTGTCTTTAAATACTCCAAGAGGATATATTTTACACATTTCTTCCTCAACCCATTTCATAGCATCAAGAGGAGATTTACCCCAGTTAGTTGGGCAAGAAGATAATACTTCTATTAAACTAAAGCCTCTGCCCTCTGCTTGGTTACGGAAGGCTTTTTCAATTGCCTTTTCCGCTTGTTTAACATGCTTTACATCATGAGTAGAAACTCTTTCAATATAACAAGGACCTTGCAATTGTGCTAACATTTCAGACACATGTATTGGGTAACCATTAAGTTCCACACTTCTACCTTGTTGGCAAGTAGTTGCTTTTTGTCCTATCATAGTTGTTGGTGCCATTTGTCCACCAGTCATACCATAAATAGCATTGTTAATAAATATTACTGTAAAGTTTTCACTTCTTGCTGCAGCATGAACGATTTCTGCCATACCAATACTTGCTAAGTCGCCATCGCCTTGATAAGCAAAAACTATTGCATCTGGGTTAGTTCTTTTTATACCAGTTGCAACCGCTGGTGCTCTACCATGTGCTGCCTCTTGCATATCACAATTAAAATAATCATAAGCAAAAACTGCACAACCCACTGGTGCAACACCGATAACTTTTTCTGCATTTAATTTGTCAATTGCATTTGCAACTAGTCTATGTACTATACCATGTGAACAACCTGGGCAATAATGAAAAGGAACATCAGTCAACATTTTTGGTTTTTCAAAAACTTTTTTCATATTACTTTTCCTCCTTCAAAACTCTAGCAACTATATCTTCTGCAGTCATAACATTACCACCACATCTGCCATAAAATTCAACAGGTTTTTTACCATTTACACTAAGTTTAACATCTTCTATCATTTGTCCCATAGATAGTTCTATAGACATAAATTCCTTAACTTGAGGAAGAGATGCTAATCTTTCATAATTAGCAGTTGGGAATGGGAATAAAGTAATAGGTCTTATTAATCCAACTTTATGTCCCATCTCACGCAACATATCAACAGCACTTTTTACAATACGTGCAACAGTACCATAGGCTGTCAAAATAATTTCTGCGTCATCACACAAATATTCTTCACACATAGTTTCTTTTTCAGCCATCAAATCATATTTTGCAAACAACTTGTGGTTAATTGCCTCAAGTTCATCTGGTTGAATATAAAGAGAGTTGATAACTCTGTGCTCTTTACCATATCTAGTACCATCAGTTGCCCAGTCAGGACGAATATCTTTTGTCATATCTTTCATAGGAGGCAAAAGTACTGGCTCCATAATTTGACCTAACATACCATCACCCAAAATCATAACAGGCACACGATACTCAAAGGCTTTATCAAAAGCATTGTACATTAAATCCATACACTCTTGAACACTGTTTGGTCCATAAACTAACATTTTATAGTCACCATGCCCACCGCCTTTTACTGCCTGAAAATAGTCACATTGAGCGGGTTGTATGCCGCCAAGTCCCGGACCACTTCTTACCATATTAACAATAACACAAGGTATTTCTGCACCACAAATGTAACTAATACCTTCTTGTTTTAGCGAAATACCAGGTGATGAACTACTTGTCATTGCTCTAACACCAGTACCACCTGCACCATAAACCATATTAATTGCTGCCACTTCGCTTTCTGACTGAATAAACACACCACCTACTTCAGGCATACGTGCTGACATATACTCAGGTATTTCATTTTGCGGAGTGATAGGATAACCAAAAAATGCTCTACAACCACCACGAATAGCGGCCTCGGCAATAGCCTCATTGCCTTTCATCAAAACTTTCTCTTCCATTATTTCTCCACCTCTATAACACAATCAGGACACATAGTTGCACAAAAAGCACAACCAATACACTTATCCATATCCACAACTTCGACAACAAAATAGCCTTTGTTGTTCATATCAGTAGTACTAATGCTCAAAATTTTTTTAGGACATGCTGTTACGCAAAGTCCACAACTTTTGCACAAGGCTTTATTTATTATAACTTTAGCCAAAATACTTTTCTCCTTATATCGTAAAAATTATTTTTTAGTATAAATAGAATAATCACAATACTACAATAGAATATTACCTCAAATAGTTAATTATTCTACAAATGATTATACACTAATTTTGTCAATTTGTAAATAATATAAATAATTATTTTTATAAATTAATCTTTGAATTTTCCAAATTATTCAATTTTACATCTATTTTTTTATCTGTAACTATTTCATTTTTCTCAAAAACCACATTTTCTGAGCATTTTGCAGTCATAATTTTGCCATTATCAGAAATTATCTTATTATTTATTATGCTAATGTTTTTGTGAACCGCCTTATCCCCTACATTTTCTGGGTATATGCTAATTGCATAGTCCAAGCAGTTATCAAATACATTATTTTCTATTAACACATCTCTACAATATCCGCTTTCATACCAACTTTTTGCATCGTCAGAAATATGTATTGATGGCATATAGCATTTATGAAAAACGCAATTTTTTATAATCACCGGTTTTCTAGTTGTTACCAAAATACCTCTTGTTGGCACATTAAATGTTTCAAGATTATCCACAACCAAAGATGCTGTCCAAGTTACATTTTCAATTACATCTCCAACTTTTATGCTACTTTTATCCTCAATATCACTCAATTCAATTTGTATAATTCTTGGATTAATCATATTTGAAGTCTTAACTTTTGCACTACCTACTGGTAGCAATGTTGCAGAGTCAATAAACTCAATTTCATCATCTTCAAAAAAACAATTAAAGCCATAAGCCTGAGGATGAGCAAATTTACATTGTACATTATTACCATTTACATTAACTATTTTAAAATGTATGCCATGATTATTAATGACATCATCTCTTGTTCCATCTGCTTTAACATTTTTAACACTCATAACACCTTTACAATTTACAAAGTGCATAATGTCTGCAAATGAAACTGTAGTTCTACTATGTTCCTTATTTGGCACAAAATCAGTATTTTCAATTGTTATATTTTCGCACAATTGTCCTAACACACCCATTCCATGCATATATTTAAATTTACAGTTTTCAATTTTAACATTACTACATTTATCCATAAAAAAGCATGTTCCGTCACGTCTGGCCCAGTTTAATTGATAAATATTTCCTATATCAAAAACCTTTAACATAGTATAAACGCGTACTATATTACCATCCAACTTTTTACATCTTTTATTATTAAAAATACTATGGTTAATGTAAGAAACGCTATCAACACGGCGAGTAATTCCAGTTTTAGGATTACATTCTTGAATAACACAACGGCTTTTATCATCAGATAAAAACTTTAACTTACTATGTTTTATCTCAAACAATGTATCTTGATTTATTACAATATCAACATATCCAAAACCTTTGCCTACAACAGTAAATTCCGCAACAGTTGGATGTTCGTAATCAATTACAAAGTTTTTAAAAATAATATTTTCACATTCTAATAAAGCAAACTGCACGCAACGATTATTAAACAAGATATTATTACCCATTCCATCAATAGTCACATTATTTAAACCAACCATCTTTACAGCAATATTACGCATAGAATTTGCAAGTTCTTTTTCACTTGCAGTATTGGATATGTACATTTGTTCCCTAATAAAATCTTTTTCAAAAACAAGCCCATCAATATCCCACTCAAGCAAATCAATATTTTTAGTTGTAATTTGATTAAAAACATTAAAAATACTTTCAGGCAAATTTTCAGTAGTCTTATTAATTCCAAATTCAGATAATCTCATAATAACTCCCTAAGTAAATTAATAAATATATTTTACCATAAATTAAAAAATCTTGCAATATCTAACAAAAAAACAATTTAAAATTAATGCTACACCAAATTATCCAAATAAGATTATAGCAAATAGATTTAAACATCTTTTTTAAAAATATAATTAAAAAACAGGTTAAAACGAAAGTTTTAACCTGTTTTTCTATTTTAATAATTTCTTATTACTAATATTTAAATTTTCCCAGATTATCTACTAATTATTTCAATTTAAATCTTTAATTAAATTTATAGGTTGAACTCTAGCCTTTTTTAATATTGGAATTATGCTAGCAAAAACACAAATTGCTATACTTAGCCCAAACATTGATAAAATCTCTACAGGTGTTATAAAAAGTTGTTGAATTGTAACAGCATATCCTTTATAAAAACCAGTTATTGCTACTGCAATATAAAGGCTTGCAACAGACAAAGCAAAAGATAACAAGCCAACAAGCAATGCTTCTAACATAAAAATATAAAGAACACCAATTGTACGCATACCTAAGGCACGCAAAATGCCTATTTGCTTTTTATTGTTATTTATTGAGGTAACAATAAAGTTTGCCATCATTAATATTGAAAATATTCCTGCTGCTATAGTGCCATATAACCCAAGGTCTTTATTGTAACTGCTTGCAATAGTACTATTCCAAATCTCTTTCCACACCATACCATTAACTCTCATTTCTTCACTACCCGCACCAACAAAAAGATATTCTGCTAAATCATAGTCTGTTGCTCTTTTGCCTGATAGTTTTGTAATAATATGTGTAACACCATGTGCTTGTTTGGTATTTGTTAAAAAATCATTGCTAACAATTATTTCTTCTCTGTTGTTATTGGTATAAAATCCAACTATATTAAAATATTTAAAGTTACTATTGCCATCATATTCAACTTGTACATTTCGTAAAGTTAAATTTGTTGAATTCATTAAATTTAATATTTCATTATTGGAAACTTGATTTTTAGACAATGTCAATTTTGCCATTTCACTTATAACTTTATATGGTACAATAACCTCATTTTCTGCCAAACTTGATTTGCCTCGTTTATACAAAATCTCACCAAAAATACCATTTTGTTCTGTTGCCAATTTAGCATAACCTTCACTATATATTGGTTTTTGCAATGACTGCTTGTTTTGAGTTAACCCACTATTGTATGTATAATATTGATAGGTTGAATTACAAGAATAATCGTCACTCAAATAGCAGTCTTTCAAAAAATCTTCACTTACCATAATAGCGGCTGTGTAAGAACCTTCAACTTCTTCGGTAAACGAGGCTTCTTGAATATGCTGTGCCATATCAAGACTTTTATATAAATCATCAATTTTAGTATCTAAAACACCTACTACTTTAAAAGAAATATCTGGATATATTTTTACTTTAATATTTGTTTCACACAAAGTATCATAGTCGGTAACACCTTTAATAAGTTTATTTTCCAAAATCTCTCTAACCATATACTTTGATAAACATATCTCACCGGCTTTTGTTGGAAGTTTTCCATAACTTAATTCGTAACCATATCGTTTTACAATATCGTTGTTAATAACTGCTATCGGACTATCACTATAACCATATATACTAAGTCCTTCAATATCTAACCCTCTCATATATTGAATATCATACAAAAAATCGAATTTATGGTTAGGGAATTGTTCCTGTAACTTTTTTAATTCACTTTGGCTAAAAGATTTTTTATTTAGTTCTGTCTCATTTTTTTGAAACTTAAATTCGTCCAAATTATTTTCATAACATGCTGCAAGCATTGTGTTTACTTCATCATACCTAAAAGCAGAAATTGCTATACCAAACATTGTTAAGGTAAAGAAAAAGAGTACAGTTGTCACAAGCAACCTCCACTTTTTCTTCCAAATATTTATAAAACTTAATTTGGTTAAACTTAATAGATTTATACCTCTTTTGTTAACTTGTTTATTTTTATTGTAAACAACATTTGCTTCCGGAATTTCATTTATTATCTCATCAGACACTATCACACCATCTGACATTGTTATTATTCTATCACCATATTGCTTAGCATTTTCAGCATCGTGAGTTACGGTAAATACAAGAAATTTTTTAGATAACTTTTGCAATATTTCAAAAATTTCTTTTGATGAAACACTATCCAAGTTCCCTGTAGGTTCATCTGCAAATAACACTTCTACATTAGCAACAATTGCTCTTGCTATAGCAATTCGTTGTTTTTGTCCACCAGAAAGTTCACTTATTTTACGTTTTTCATATCCTGCAAGTCCAACTAAAGTTAGTGCCTCAGATACTTTTTCATCTATGTTATTTTCTCTACGCAAACTTAAACTAATTGCAACATTTTCATAAACAGAATATTCTTCAATTAAATTATACTCCTGAAAAACAAAGCCAACACTACGATTACGATAATCATCAAGGGCTTTTGGTGAAAAATCTTTCAAGTTTTCGCCATTCACTTCAATATCTCCTGAAGTTACTTTATCTAAACCACTTAAAACATTTAAAAATGTAGATTTACCACATCCTGATTTGCCAAGCAAAAACACAAAACCTGTATCTTGCAAAGTCAAATTGATATTATTTAAAGCAACCACCTTGCCAGACTTTGAGGTATATTCTTTTACAACATTTTTTAGTTTAAACATTTATTTACCCTCCTTGCAATAATATATTTACAAACCAAATAAATGCAAATAATTACCAGCGCATACTTTTTAAATATAATCATAAGAACGGCAATAAATGTACAATATGTTGTCTTGTAATATTTCTATAATAATTATATCATAATTAATTATATAAATCAAGATATAAAAAAACAAAACAACCCAATTCTATTCGAATTGGGTTGTTGTTGGCGCCTCAAACAGGACTCGAACCTGTGACACTTCGGTTAACAGCCGAATGCTCTACCGACTGAGCTATTAAGGCAAATTTGTTTTGTACTCACATAGTATAATAAATATAAATGACTTTGTCAAGTATTTTCTTTAATTTTTTTTAAAATTTTAACTTTTTATATTTACTTATTACAAAATACTTTAATCTATATTATTATATGTAAATTTTTTAAATTTGTTACCAATTTTATTAAAAAATAAAAGAGCATTTTTATTAAATGCCCTTTTATCTATATAACAATAATTATTATTTTTCGTTAATCAATTTTTCAATACAAGCAATTTTTGTGCTGCAAACTAAAATTTTGCAAGCAGTATCTAATTGGTTTGTATTTGTAAATGTTGGTGCTATACGGATATTACTATCATTATCGTCTTTACCATAAGGGAAAGTATCTCCAACAGTAGTAATTACTAAACCAGCATTTTTGCAAAGTTCGTAAACTTTTTTAGCACAACCATTTAATACATTGTAACTGATAAAATATCCACCCTTAGGATTACTCCAGTTAGCAATATCACTATTTTCGCCAAACTCATCTTCCAAAACATTTAAAATTGTATCAAACTTAGGTCTAATTATAGTGGCATGTTTTTTCATAATTGCACGCACACCGTCCATATTTTTTAGGAATTTTAAGTGTAAGTATTGATTAATTTTATCTGGACCAATTGTTTGGAATTTCATTGTTTTTAAAGCATCTTTCAAGTTTTCCTCTGATGATGCAAAGCAAGCAACACCTGCCCCTGGGAAAGTTATTTTTGAAGTACTAGCAAAAATAAATACTCTGTTAGGGTTACCATGAGCAACGCAAGCAGTATAAATATTTTTTAGTGGCACAGTACCTTCATATAAATCGTGAACAACATAAGCGTTATCCCAAAAAATTCTAAAATCGTTTGCTTTAGTAGGCATTTTAGCAAGTCTATCCACAACTTCGTCACTAAAAACAATACCTGTAGGGTTAGAATATTTTGGCACACACCAAATACCTTTGATTGCCTCATCGTTTGCAACCAAACTTTCTACAACTTCCATAATAGGGCCATTTTCATCCATAGGGATAGTAATTAATTCTATACCAAAAACAGCAGTCAAACTAAAATGTCTGTCATAACCTGGTGCTGGGCACAAAAACTTAACTTTATCAAGTTTGTTCCAAGGAGTGCTGCCATTTAAACCAAATTGCATACATCTTTGAATAGTGTCATACATCATATTAAGGCTACTATTACCACCAACAAGCACATTTTCTGCCTTAACTCCAAGCATTTCACCAAACAACTCGCGCATACCTTGAAGTCCTTCAATACCGCCGTAGTTACGAATATCTGCACCTTCTTGTGGCAAGTCATCTACACTATTTATCATATTTAACATTTCCATTGATAAATCAAGTTGTTCTTTGCAAGGCTTACCTCTAGAAATATCAATTTTAATATTTTGTTTTAAAATATCCTCATATATTGCTTTTTCTTTTGCAAGTTCGTTTTCCAAAAAGTCTTTTGTTTTGTCACGATAAATCATATACAACCTCCGTTTTTCCTATTTTAGCATACAATAATTAAATTAGTCAATTAATATAAATAAACAAATAATTAATTTTTATTATATTTACTATAAGCAAACAAACAATTTTATAACTATAAAAATTTGCTTACAATAAAATTATATGACTAAGGTAAAATAATGTTATTATACAAAATTATCTTCCTCATTTTTGTTGCGGAAAACTAACCTAATAGGTGTACCTTTAAATTCAAATGCTTTTCTTAAGCAATTTTCCAAATATCTTTTGTATGAAAAATGCAACAATTCTGTATCATTTACAAAAAATACAAAAGTTGGTGGATTACTACTACTTTGAGTAACAAAAAATACTTTTAATCTTTTGCCATTATGTGCAGGAGGTTCTACCAAACTTACAGCATCTTGTACAATATCATTTAGCACACCAGTTGTAATACGTTTGCAAGCCTCGCCATAAACAAAGTTTACTTCCTTCATAATTTTATCTGTTCTTTGTCCAGTTTTTGCACTAACATAAATAGCATCAAAATAATCCATAAACTTCAATTGTTCTACAAGTCTTGCATTATATTTATTTATGGTATGAGTATCTTTTTCAACTATATCCCATTTATTCATTACAATAACAGAAGGTTTGCCTTGCTCATGCACATAACCACAAATACGAATATCTTGTTCGCTCAACTCTTCCTTAGAGTCAATAACCACCAAACAAACATCTGCTCTTCTTATAGCGGCTAAACTTCTCATAACACTATAACTTTCTACACTTTCGTCAATACTGCGTTTTCTTCTTATTCCCGCAGTGTCTATTAAATTATACTTTTGTCCTTCATATACAAAAGCAGTATCTATAGCATCTCTAGTAGTTCCTGCAACATTACTTACTATCACTCTGTCATACCCCAAAAGTCTGTTTACAAGGCTACTTTTGCCAGCATTAGGTTTGCCAACTACTGCAATATTTATTACTTCACTATCCAAATTAGTATCGATTTTTGGCAGGTATTCACAAACTGCATCTAACAAATCGCCAATACCTTTACCTTGTTCGGCAGATACAGGATATGGGTCACCTAAACCTAACTCATAAAACTCATAAGTTTTTTCTACCTCGTTATTATCCAATTTATTTACAGCCAAAACAACTGGCTTTTTACTCTTTCTTAAAAAATGTGCAATATCTATATCATCAGATATAATCCCTTGTTTTCCGTCAACAAACAACAAAATAACATCTGCAACGTCAACTGCAATTTCTGCTTGAGACTTAATGTGTTTCCACATTGCATCATCACTTTTAAGTTCTATACCACCAGTATCTATCATTGTAAAATTATAACCACACCATTCAGTGTCATAGTATAATCTATCTCTTGTAACACCCGGTTTATCTTCTACAATGGAAACCCTCTTACCAACTACTTTATTAAAAAATGTAGATTTACCCACATTAGGTCTTCCCACTATCGCAACTAACGGTTTTGCCATATCTCCTCCAAAATTGAATTTACATAAATTTAAATTCAATGTCCACTTTATCTTATAAATTTGCTATAATTTCCACTAAATGACTACCACCACAGCAAACATGTAGTTTAACTCCCAATTCTTTTTCCAACTGTTTTGTACTCATTCCATCAAGAAAGGTAGTAGTAAATTCCCTTAACATTGTGTTTGGTATTATTACATTTTTGTGTAATTTACCTTTACATTGTTTTATTATATCTCCCGCAGTAATCAAACCAGCAACAGTTATTGATTTTCCAAAAAACTCATTTTCAATTTTGATTACATCTGTTTGTAGTCCTTTTAGTTTGTTTTCTATTTTTTTACAATACTCTACTAAAAAATCACCAAATGACTGACCTGTAATTAAACTGACTTTTGCTTTTGACTTACATTTTTTTAAATCCTCTAAAGCAATATCCACTTCATACTCAAAACTTCTAACTAGCCCAACACCATTTTCTATTTGCTCAAAATCACCATATTCCTCATACTTAGGCAAAGGTAATTGTGCCTTAATATAAAATTCGTCAGACGGATAAACAAATACACCATATTTATTATTTATATTGTTTATTATTTCAATAGTTTCAGTCGCTTTTTGTTTATCTACCAAACTTAATGGATAAAGGTTATCTCTATATTTTGTAAGACCTACTGGCACAACAGCAACAGTTTTTAAATTAGGTCTTAGGCTATTTAAGTCTTCCAATGTTTTTATCAATACTTGACTATCATTTTCGTTAGGACACATTACTATTTGTGTATTAATTTCTATCCCGTTTTGCACCAAAAATTTGATTTTTTCAAATGTTTTTGCACCTTCTGGATTTGTAACCAACTGCTTTTTAATATTAGTATCTGTAGCATGAACAGATATATAAAGCGGTGATAAATGTAACCTTACTATACGTTTTAATTCTTCTTCAAACACATTGGTTAAGGTTATGTAATTACCTGAAATAAAGGATAACCTATAATCATCATCTTTAACATATAAAGTATCTCTCATACCACATGGCAACTGGTCCACAAAACAAAATTTGCACTTATTTTTGCACCTAATAGGCACTAATTCCATACTCTCGTCCAGTTCCATTCCAAGACTTTCATCAAAGTCTTTTTCTATTTCAAAATCAATTATTTCATCACCACACTCAACGGACATAACAAACTCTTCCATTCCGTCATAATAATGATAGTCTAAAATATCTTGTACAGGATTGCCATCAAAGGCAAGCAAAATATCACCAACTTTTATGCCAAGTTGGTCTGCAACACTGCCTTTGTCTACCCCAATTATTTTAGCCATAATTAACTTTACTCCTAATAATTTTTGCCATTAAAAAAGCGATATAAATCGCTTTAATATTTTATAGTACAATTTTATTCAAATTTCAAATACTCATTTTCTTTAAGCAATATACAATTTAAATCTTGAGATTTAATAAATTCTAACCTACTTTGCTCATTTGAATGTGGGCAAAAACAGCCTTTAATTAATCCATAACCATCTGCAACTTCGTAACTATTGCTTATACCTGCCATTATTTTGTAATCTGACACTACTTTTTCAAACATTATCATAGCACCAGCACTATTGCCAATAACAAGTCCGCCTTTTTTGTAAAAATCAATAAGTAGGTCACCTATCCCCATCTTTTCAAATTCTTGCAAAAGTATATCGTATCTGCCACCACCAATATAAATAGCATCAACTATATCAAATTTGTTTTTTATGTGTTCAAAATCCATTTCACCATTTGCCCAAAGACCAACTGTAGTTTTGCATTTTAGCCTTGTACCAAACTCTCTTGTAAAAGAATTGACATACGGCTTTGACTCAAAACTTGCTTGTGGCAAAAACAATATCTTAGGCTTTCTTTGATATTTTTCGCGTATATACTCAAGTTCAGATACTATATAGTCATTTACACTAGTCATTTCTCTTAAACTGCCGCCACCAATTGCAATAAACATATTTATCCTTTTTGCGTTTTAAATAAAGCAATATTTTGTATTTACCTACGATTTTTGAAAGGTTTTTGGTTATTATAAGTTTATACCATACCTTTGAAGATATTTATTTACAGTGTTTGCTGGCATTGCAAAAGCAATACCAAAAACAACATTCTTATTTGCCTCACTATCATCATATTGTCTTAATGTAACAATACCTGCTAACTTGCCGTTAGAATCAAAAAATCCACCGCCACTATTACCCGGATTGACAGGAGCATCAAGTGTAATAAATTCAGTCTTATGAACTACTTTAACTTTATGTTCCATTAATCTTGAAGGGTTAGATACCATTGCATGAGCACATAAACTACCAACTTGCTTTGGGTTACCAATAATAACACCATACTCGCCCCATTTAACTTGCTCTGTTTTTATTTTAACAGGTTTGAATTTAGTAGATAAACTGCCTCTAATTTTTATTAATGCCAAATCCATGTTTGTATAAGCAGAGCCATCTTTTATTTCGCTAACAATATCTGCATTGTATGCAAGACCTGAATATTCAGATTCTTCAGCATCTGCAAACCTAACTGTAACTGACCTTGCGCCACTTATAACGTGATAATTTGTCAATATATGACCTTCGCTTGACACGACTACTCCTGCCCCACCTGATGTACCATTATCTGTTACGCAAGTTATTGTAACAGTAGAATTTATAACCTCGCCAACCACTTTTTCAAATGCAAAGTTATTATTTGCAACATTGACTTCTTCTGTAACATTTTTTGTAAAGCAACCAGTAGCCGTAATGCACAAAATTGATAAAATTAATACTAAAATTAAAACAATACTTTTTCTTTTCATATTGTCACCTCAACTCCTACTGACTCCAAAATGGTTTTTATACTATTGCTTTTGCACGCATATCCTATTCCTATAACAACCTGCCCATTTTTTTCTCCTTCATCAACTCGTTTCAAATAATTTAAACCTACAAACTCACCATTTTTATTAAACAACATATTATTTGTAAGCGCATAATTGGAAACATTGCCAAGTGAAGAATAATAATGTAATACATTCCAACCAGACATATATGTATCATAATCTGACTTATTAAAATAACCTTGTGTAGTAAAAGATATTTCTTTAAGCACATCTTTTAATTGAGATGGGCCATAAGTACCAATTTGCATACTTTTTGAGGAAACCATTGCAGATATAACTTTTAAATATTCAGAAGTTGGAATATTTTCTCTTGCAGTATCCTCCCAAACCTTATAACTTGGCAATAGAATTTCAACTCCAAACAACATTTCACCCAAAGCAATTATGTCATTATTTTCTTTTGTTTGTGCAAATTTTACAGGAGTTAATTTTACATTTGTATCTGTTACCTGAAATACCCAAAACGCAGCATCATATTCTAGCAAAGAATTAATAGATTTTGAATATTCTAAATTAAATCTACCTGTTTTTTCATAAAGTCTGCCTTTTATAGAATACAAATTAGATGGTAAAAAATGGTTTGTTGTTGAAAGACTATTTGCTGGCATTGTTTGTTTTGGACAAATAATAGTATTTTCATTTACAGCAACACCAACAGAATAATAATAAGTTTGACCGCTTTGCATAACTTCTACCACTACACAAGACTCCAAACTATCTTCTATGGCATCGGAAATAGTAATTAGCCCAATGTCATCTAGTTTATAATCTCTAATTGTAGTTGTGCACCCCGTTAAGGCAAGTAAGGCTAGCGTTAATAAAACCGCTAGCGTTACTATCAATTTAACTTTATTTTTCATTTATCATTGCCTTTATATCATTGTATAATTTATCTGCAATATGTAACTTCCACACCTCAGTATGAGTAGCAATACCTCCTACTGGTATATCTTGTAGTTCAGACAAACTTTCAACTTCTATAAAATCCTTACAAGTGTAAAGTTCAGTTGAACAAGAGTAATCAACATAATTGCCATCTCGTTTTGCTTTTGGATATATTTTTTCTACTAATTTATCATTTCTAATATAGTATGCAATACCTTCTGTATTTAAAGTACCAATTTTCATAGGGCCTTTACAATTAGGGTCTTGTCTCATACTAATATAGTTTTGTTTAATTTGAAGTCTGTCATCTATAACATCAGTATAAGGCCAAATTACCAAATTACGATTAGCAAGTAATCCTGTATCTTCTTTTGACATTGGAATTACTGCAATACCATTTTTATTCATAACAGATAATGCCCATAATGCAACATTAAGAGGTTTATCTCCACAATTATAAAAAATGTGTTCAATAGTAACATCGCCGCTGTCTGCCATAGTAACTTTTATTGTTTTGCCTATGCCAGTTACCATGTCGTTACCACTAAAAAACTCTGCACCATTTGCAAGCAATTTTACATCAACTTTATTATGGTCTGGTTGATAACTTGACTCGTCTTCAGGAGATTTCCAAAGTCTGTGACCACCATAAATTCTCCAAGCCTCACCTTTACCATAATTTTTATCTAAAAACTCACTAGGACGTATATTTAAACCTTTATCGTCAGTATGCATCATATTATCTTCGTCAGTTGTACCATAATAAATAATACGTGGTCCAATATCCGTTGTCACGCGAAGTACAACTTTGCCGTTTGATATTTCCAAACAATTGCCAAAAGTGCTAAAATTTACATTTTTAATAATAACCATTTATCCCCTATCCTCTTACATATTAATAAATATTATATTCAATTTTTAATAAATATGTAAAAATAAAATTTTATTTTCGTTTATCGGATATACCTAGCAAATAATCACTTGATACATCAAACAAACTTGCTAAATCAATAAGTGCTTGAAAATTAGGCTCTTTAAACCCTCTTTCCCAATTGCTGATACTAACCTGAGTAACACCCATATACCCAGCAACATATTGTTGATTAAAACCTTTTTCCTTTCTCAGTTGAGTTAATCTTTCACAAAACTTCATACTTTCTCCTATTAATCTAAAAACACAATACCAGATGCCCCATCATTTAAGACTTTTACTGCACTTACCAAATCAATTTATAATTATAATATAAATCAATTTACTATTTGCATATAAAATATGTCTTAAGATTATTTTTAATATATAATTATAATATAATAATATTGTAACACATAAAAAATTATTTTTCAATATGTTTACAATTATTTTTGCAAAAATTTATCAAATTTATTTTCGTCTATTAGCAATAAATCGCTAAGTACACTATCAATATTAATAATTTTTTTACTTTCTTTCAAACTACTTCTTACATCATTAATAATATCTATCATTTTGTATCTAAAATTTTTAAGTATTTGCATAATAAATGGAAAAGAAGAATATATATTACCTGCACAATTGGATACTGCATAAGCCACTATGCCAGCGATATCTACATATTGCATTCCCTCTTCAGCACTATCATAATCAATGCCATAGCACCTGCCATCTTTTATAATAAAATTATCAAAATTTATATCTTTTACTATATACCCATCAGCCAAAGAATAAAAAATTTGTAAAAATATAGAAAGTTCGTTTGCAAGTCTTATAAGTCCGTCTATATTGTCGCTCATTGTATAAAACAAAAATTTATCTTTTAATAAATCGCCTTCAATATACTCATAAATAATATAATCATCACCTAACTCGAGTATCTTAGGTGCGTAACCAGTAACTGACAATTGATTTAAAATTGTAGTCTCTATTTTTAATGTAGCAGAATCCTTATACTTTTTAAGCACAACCAACATTCCGTTTTCGCATTTTGCAAGACAGACTTTATTACTACTACGGCTTAATTGTTTGATAAATTGTAAATTCATAATTTCCCCAAACTCATAAAATCAGCATATATTTTTGTATCCAATACACACCATTCAGTATTTTAGCAAATATTTATAAGGATAGCAAGCAAAAAGAGGGGGTAATTTAAATAAGTTTATTTTAGCACAACTTTTAATGAATAATTGCAAAATATTCGTAAATACTAATTAAAACGGCATTACTTATAGGAGGAAATTATGAAAGGACTAAAATGTACAACAAGCAACTGCGAGTTTAATGAAGGGTTTCATTGCAAAGCAGGTGTAGTTAATATTGATAAAAGAGGTAATTGTATTACTAGAATAAAAAGGGAAAACGGAGTAATTGAACAAGAATTTGTCAATATGGAAGTATCAAGTGAATTTAACTATTCAGATAATGAAGATACTCTTATTAAATGTAACAGCACTGACTGCAGTTATAACAAATGTTTTAAATGTGCTGCTGATTTTGTGAATGTTGGAGAAAAGTTATTATCAACAAAATGCAAAACAAGAACTAAAGAATAATAAACTAAACAATAAAGAAAAAACAGACATTGCATATTTGCAGTGTCTGTTTTTTATTATAAACTAATTTTTAAATTAAAGTAATACTTAATTCGATTACCCCATCTACCACTTTATAGTTACTTTCAGGTTGAATATTATCTCCAAAAAGTTTAGCAAAATTCTCTTTAAATTTATAAAAATTATTTCCTAAATTGCCATTTACTACAAGATAAATTTTTTGAGTTGTGCCTAGCAATTGCGTATCCAAACCAATTATGTCAATGATAGTTAAATCTTCATTAATGGTGTTTCCTAACATATCTTTATAACTACATTTTGCTTTTTCGCCTATCAAAGATAGCACTTGTTCCGCTGTTAAATCTTTTAAACTTCCGTCTTGATTATAGTAGTCTTCTCTATCTATTCTATCAAAGGCAATCTTACTCGAAATTGGAGCAATAACCTCTTGAAAATCGCTATTAAATACAAAAGTTCTGTTTTCCATAAACTTTTCTTTTACATTAATATCGGTAATATGTTCATTAGTATGCTCTGTTGTAAATTCAATACTATCCACATTAGGGAAAGCCAAATTTATAACTTTTTGAATAGTTTCCTTATACTCGCTTAACTCTTCTAATTGCAAAATTGAATTTACTAAACCTGCAAAATCAATAACATTTTTATCATTACTATCTGCAATTGCGCTAAGCATATTATATGCTTTAGGTGTAATATCAGTTTGAATTTTATCAAGTGTGATATATGCCATTGGGTCAATGCTAAAAATTAAATCTTCTTCTGGCAATAAACCAACAATTTCTTCTGCAGAAGTTTGTGAACCAGCAGGTAACAATTCCTTAAATTTTTCCCCAAAATCTTCAGTTACTATTCCCCTTAAATTAACTGCAAAATAAATTCTACTTGTGCCAAAATTTTGTGGGTCATAAGCAATTGTCATAATAGGACGAGAAAGTTTGCTCAAATGATTAAACTTACAACTATTATCACAAGTATGTTTTATTTCCACAAATATTTTGCCATCATTGTTTCTAAACAATTTATTAACTAGTGGCATACCGCTTTGAGATGTAATACATTCTAGTAAAGTTGAAGCAATTTGCGTTGCATTAAAATCAAAGTTTGCTGTATACTCATAGTTTCCTAAAATATTACCTTTGCTATCTTTCATACTAAACTGCCCATTTATATTACTTGGCAATACTAAACTATCAAACTCAATGCAGTCAGTAGGTATTTTTACCTCTGGTATACTATTTAAAATTTTTACTCCACTTGCACCACTATTAATAGAAATTTCGCTACCATTATTATCAGCAACTAAACTAAAATCTACAAGACTACCACCAATATATTCATACTTTGGTGAACCTTTTGCTGGCTTTTCAACTTTTTTTCTTGTATTACCAGTTGTATTTACACTTACCTTTATTTTAACATCTTTAAGTTGTGCTTTTACACTATCAATGCTTTCTTTTATATCTGCAGAATTTTGCAAATTAAGAAACTCAAGAACACCATCAATAATACTTGTAGCCTTAAAACTAAAAGAATAATTAACGTCATAAACATTTTTGCCGTTAAGTACTGGGTCAATAACTACTTTACTATTCTCTACATCCATTGCATTTGCTATTAATGGCACAAGAATATTTTGCATCATCTCACAAATATTGCCCAATGTGATACCAAATGGCAAATCACTATCTATTTTAGGCAATTTAACATCACTAAATTTTATTGGTTTTTCAAAATACTCATCAACACAAACTATTAATCCATCATTGCTGATAATAATATCCATCAAACTTTTATTTACAGTTGTTTTACTATTATCTATAACAGCAAAACGCAAAACGTCTTTTGTAGTTTGAATTTGTGATAATCCACCTTGCAAAATAATAGAAATATTAGAGTCAAACCTCATTAATTTTAAATTAACATCTACACCTAATGTATCTGTTGCTAATTTTAAATTATCTTTTGCCCAAATATCCCAAATTTCATTTAAAGTAACACTATTGTCTACTGTTTCAAATGCTTCTGGGTCTTTAGGACTACAAGCAACCATTGAAATTAACAACACGCATACCAGCAAAATACTTGCTAGTACAAAACCGAATTTCTTTTTCATACTTTCACCTCATAATAAGACATAATTATCTGCTAAATTAATAGTTACAATTCAAAAAATATTTGCCCCAAAAAAATATTTTTGAATAATTAAATTTTACTTTTGCAACCATAAATATAACAAACAATTATGGATATACTTGTTCTATATAACATTATATCACAATTTTTATTAAAAAATCAATATTTATTGTCAAAAATTATACTATTCCAAACTATTACAAATATCTTTACATATTAGTTACATTATGGTATAATAAAATATATGAAATTTTTTGAATCATTCAAAAATACTGTCCGCTTATCTTTATATAACCCTGCTTATATATTGATTTGTGGTGTTATAACTTATTTTACTTGGATGACAGGCAATAGTTTGCTTGGCATGACTCTTCTTATTTTAATTGCATGCGTAGTGCTGATAATAAATGAGGATATAATGCCAGTTTTACCTTGTCTTATGTATATAATCTTTACTGCTTCAAGTAGTTATATACTAAATGATGACAAAATATGGCCTGTTATGATAACTCTTGCAATATTGCTCGTAGGTGCTTTTATATCTCATCTAATTAGTTATCCAATAAAATTTAAATGTCACAAAATGACTTTTCCATTAATTGCAATATCTATTGCCCTTTTTGCTGGCGGTATTGGATTTCTTAATTTTGAACAATATATGAGCGGAATTATTTTTATAATTTCATTAGGTCCATGTATGCTTATTTTATATTATTTAATAAGGTCATATACTAGACCACCTGAAGGTGTTGATTTTAAAAAGTATATTTGTTATATTATGCTTGTTTTAGGACTATTGGTTTTAGCACAAATGTTAACACACTTTATAAGGTCAGATAAATCTTTTACAGAGTTATTACGTGTAGATATAATTAATTTAGGCTGGGGCAACAGAAATGGTATAGCAACATTGCTTGCAATAGTAGTTCCGTGTTGTTTTTACTTAGGTTTTTACGACAAACACTTTGCTTGGTTATTTTACTCATTAGGACTAATATTTGCTGCTTTTATTTTTGTAACTTTCTGTCGAAGCGGTATGCTTGCAATTTGTATTACAATGCCAATTTTACTAATATACTCTTTTGCAAAAGGTGCTAACAGGTCACAACTACTTATCTCTATTTGTGTGCTGACAATATTGCTATCCATAGGAGTATTGTTAAAAAAGGAATTAGTAATAGACATTATAAGACACATTTCAGATATAAACTTTACTACAAGTGGTAGAAGTAATCTTTACGAAGAAGCCTTGGTAAGTTTTTTAAAGAATCCTGTATTTGGTGTTGGTATAGGCTATAGAGGAACAAACCTAGCAGGACTACCTGAGATATGTATATACTGGTTCCATTGCACATTGCTGCAAGTTGTTGCAAGTATGGGTGTTATTGGAATTGTTGCTTATGCTTATTTTTATTTTGTGCGTGGCAAAATAATGTTTAATAATTTAAAAAGATTTAATATAACATTGTCACTTGGTATTATTGCTTTTGAAATTCAGTCTTTAATGGATGCGGGTTCTTTTATACCTTTCCCATATTTATTAATTATAATTGTACTAACTGCAATGATAGAACATAATAATGGTTTTGAAAATAAAACATTTATGAAAACAATAAATATTTAACAAAAATTAATTTTAAATTTAACTAACTCAAAAATAAAAAATAGTCACAATAATTAGTGACTATTTTTAATATTTTAACTATATTTTTCTGTTTTAATTGACCTATTAAATAATGAAAATAACGCGGATTTTAAATCTGATTTTTCGTAAATAACTTTATATACCGCTTCTGTAATAGGCATATCAACATTTAACTCTTTTGCTTTTTTATAAACTGCTTCCGAAGTTTTAACACCTTCTGCTAACTTTTCAAAAGGTAAACCTAATGCTAACCTTTCCCCAAAATTTCTGTTATTTGAATATTTAGAAAATAAAGTGGTTTCATAGTCCCCCAAATGAGTAAGACCATAAGCGGAATATCCGTCCCCACCCATTGCTGTAATAAATTTAGATACTTCAAAAGCACCTCTTACCATAAGCGGACCTTTCATAGCGCCATAACCTAACCCATCAAGAACACCTGCGCATATACCCATAATATTTTTACAAGCAGCGCCTATCTCATTACCAACTATATCATTGCCATAATAAAATCTTATTAAATCACTTGCAAGACTATCTGCTAAAAAATATGTCAACTCTTTATTATAACTATCAATTGTCATACAATTAGGTATACCTTGGGTAAAGTCTTGAATATGACCGGGACCCAACCAAACTGCAATATTGTTTTTGTCTATCCCCTCTTCAATGCAAACTTCTGTTAATCTTTTACCACTTGGTGTTTCAATACCTTTCATACACAAAATGATTTTTTTATCTTTTACATTATAATTTTTTACAATATCCTTAACAAATTCTCTTAAGTTTTGGGCTGAAATACTTATTATAATAATATCCGCAAAATCAACAGCATACCTTAAATCACAAGTCAAGGTAATTTTGTCATTTAAACTCACGTAATCATTTTTTCGAGTATTATTTAAAACTTGGTATGCTGTGCTAGACTCTCTACCATACAAACAAGTTTCATACTCTTTTTTAGAGGACAAATACCAACTGATAAATGACCCCCATCTTCCACAACCTAATACAGAAAACTTCATATTTAAGTCCTTTAGAATAAATTTAAATAGCACAATGCTATTATTTCCATATTATACCACAATATTTTGTTTTTTGCAAGAGCATACTATAACTAAAATTATCTAAAATTGTCTACACATAAGTCGCCATTAAATCAAACTCAATTAGTTCCCTATAATTTTCTCAACTCATTAAGCCTTTTTATTTTATCGATTGCAAGTTTATCCCATTTTTCCATATCGTGTTCACACTCTAAGCCTAACCTTAAACATCTTGCATGTTCATTACAAATTTTATCATAATTTGCAAGCCAATTTTCCAATTCATTTATTTCATTATATATAGATATACTTTTTTCTTTATCATTCAACATCTTTAAATATGCTTGCTCATCATAAACTATTTTTCCATTTTCTAATTTACAAAACATAAATTTTTCCATATCTATATCAAATTCATTATCCAAAAATCCATTTTCCCATACACTACTTATTTGCAACAAACTACCATCTTTATCAATTTTAATAAACATTATTATCCCTCCACAATTATATAACGATATCCCACAGTATTAGTACTTGAACCACCAGACAAACATGAAACATAAAAATCAATTAAATGATTTTTTTCTACTTTTGTACACATTGTAACACCAATACAATCATCTAATATGTTAGTACTTGTTACTGTATTAAGATTACCAGATATGGGGTACTTTATGCTAAGCATAGTAGGTTTTGCATTATAGTGTGCAGTATAGGCACTTAGTATCATATATCCACTTGCAGGAATTGTAAAACTTGCAACTTTTTTATTAGAAAAACCTTCTGCAATATCATATTTAATAGCACCCTCGCCTTTATAAATTTTTCTTTCAAAATTGTCATTAATATAATTTGTAGAATATACATTATCCAGTTGATTACTATATTCATTGTTAACAGCATCAATATTTAACTTTTGAGGCAATACTTCTTCAATATTATCTAATCTTTGTTTGCAACCATCTATTTCTTCCAATTTTATTTCATGTTCTGCAAGTTTAGTTGTATTGTTTGTTAGTTGCTCAGTATTTAAATCAATTTTTTTACAAGCATTGCTTAAATCTGTTTTAACTTTATCAATTTTGTCATCAACTTTATCCTCCATATCAGCAAGGGCATTTGTTACAATATTAAATTCATTTTCTACACTATCTACAATTTGATTAGGAATATCAACTATCATTTGTTCCACAACATCTATTTTTTCCTGTGCATCAGATACAACCTTTTGTGCATATTCAAAAAAGTCACGTCTATCGCTACTATCCAAAGCACTACTTGCAAGAATTGATTCCTTAATTACAAAAAGCGGGTTTCTTGCAATAAGCGACCTGCTTATAAGCACAGCATCTTTCACCGACATTATAAGCAATTGCACATAAACTTCGCCAATATACTCAGATATGCCTCTAGGAAGAATTAATTCATATTCTTTGTCTGCAACACGCACTAGTTTTTGGCTAATGTACTTAACATTACGTGGGCAAGCAAACTCCAAATAATAATTTGCATCTTCTCTCTCTTCCTCTAAAGTTATGGATACTTTTATTTCACCGCAGTCTTGTGGTAAATCTAACGTATCCACTTCCAAAACACCATTTTTAAAATATTTTATCATAAAAACTCCTTTTTATTTTTATACTAATCCTTACATTAATATTTGCAAGTATTTTATGACAAAAGTCTTTTAATAAATATAAAAACAGGGCTAATTCACTAGCCCTGTTTTATTAATAATTTGATAATTATATTATTCTTTTACATATTTTTTAATTTCTTCAATAATTTCACTTATTGTATTTACATGCAAAACTTGTTCGTAATCAACCATAACATTAAATTCGTCTTCAAGTGAAGTAATTAATTCTGCCTTATCAATAGAATCAAACTTTAAATCTTCATTCAAACGAGTTTCCATTGTAATTTTGCTTTCTTCAACATCCATTTGATTTACTAAAATATTTTTTACTACATCTATAATCATAAATAACCTCCAGTTTATTCAATAAAAGTTTCCATAGGTATAAATTTGTATTCCTTATCTTCACTAAAAACAGTTGTTTGCGTATCTTTAAACAAATCAAAATAGGCAAAACTTCCATTTTCTCCACCATGTTTAAATTGTGCTTCGTGTTTTGTCCATTCACGATAAAAATCGTCAATATCCAAAATATCTTTTTTTAGCATATTATCTGCAATAGTTTGATAATGTCTTGATTTTTTATATTCAATATCAATGCCAACTTCCTTTTCTGAAATTGCTATTACAATATCCTTATATGTATGTGAAATAGATATATACAAATCCTCATCAACAACATAAGGTTTGCCATCGCCATAATAGGATATATAAACATCTTTTTTAAGCAATTGCTTTAAGCACCTTTCTGCCAAAGCCTTACTATTGCCACTATAATTTCTATAAGTAAAAATAACCATACACCTATTATAGCAATTTATCATTAACAAAATCAAGTTATTTGAAAAAATAATTTATATTTTAGTTATATTAATCAGATAGATTAAACTTTAGTGATATTTTACTCTCTATCTCAATTATGTTTTATTTTTATCAATTTCTATTACTTAAATAGTTATATCTTCTTAAGCGGTCAATACGTATTCTGTCAATTGCTTCGTTTGTAACTCTTGGTCTCCAGTTGCCAGTTGCTTTTCCTGGGATATTCATACGAGTATCCTCACCCCAACCTGCCAAATCCTGAAAAGGTATAATAACAATATCTGCAACACTAAGCAACATAGTACGAATACATGCCCAAACAAGTCTACTATTTTCGCCGCCTTCTAACTCACAATGCAAACCTAAGTAGTCATATAATTTTGCCCTTGCATCTGCACCAAGACTTGCAAGCCAACCATAAATAGTAGTATTGTCATGTGTGCCAGTGTATGCAATACAATTTCTCTCATAGTTATGAGGCATGTGTGGACTAACTTCACTATCAAACGCAAATTGCAAAACACGCATACCAGGAAAACCTGTTCTTTCTCTTAACTCAATTACCCCTTCGTCAATAATGCCTAAGTCTTCTGCAATTATATCTGCTTTAGGGAATTTATGTCTCATTATTGCAAAAAGTTCTCTTCCAACACCCTTGCACCATTCGCCATTAATTGCGTTTGGAGCACCATATTCCACAGCCCAATATCTGTCAAAGGCTCTAAAATGGTCTATCCTTAATTTATCATATAACTTAAACATTCTTTCAATTCTGCTAGCAAACCATGCAAAATTATCTTTCCTCATTTCGTCATAGTTATACAATGGATTACCCCAAAGTTGTCCTTCTGCACAAAAATAATCTGGTGGTACTCCTGCTACCTTATTTGGTTTATAATCTTTATCCAAATCAAAGTATTGAGGATTAGCCCAAACATCAACACTATCATAGGAAACATATATTGGCATATCCCCAATAATACCGATTTTCATATCATTTATTTGTTTTTTTCTTGTTTTCCATTGTTCCTCAAACAAAAATTGTTCACAAATATAATACCCAACTTCTTTAGAATGTTCATTCATAAACTCACCAATAGCACTATGGTCGTGAGTCTTGTATTTTTCTTCCCATTCAAACCAAGGTTTACCATTATGCAAATCTTTTAATGCCATAAAAATTGCATAATCCATTAGCCAGTCTCTTTCGTCATTGCAATATGTATACAACACATCAGTGTTAGTTTGCAAAATATGTTCATAAGCCATTTGCACTGCTCTTTTTTTATGATAATAGCAAAACTCATAATCAACTACATACGGAGAACCATAATATTTAAGACTATCACATTCTTCATAAGTTAAATATCCATTATCTCTTAACATAATAGGGTCAATGTACAAATAATTACCAGCAAATGCTGATACTCCAGAATATGGAGATTCACCTAAACCTATTGTAGTCATTGGCAACACTTGCCACCACTTACAGTCTCCAGCCTTTAAAAAATCCGCAAATCTTAATATTTCCTCACCAAAGCCACCTATTCCGAACTCGCTTGGCAAAGAACTAATGTTCAGTAATACACCGCTTCCTCTCATACTTTCTCCTTAAACGTAAATTACACATACATTATAACTTATGTTTCATTATTTTTTATTATAAACTATATTGTAAAAAAAATCAATACCAAATTTAATTTTATATATACAAATAAGCCTTATTTATCGAATATATTAGACTATATAGGCAATAATTTATTATAAATATATGTAAAATTATGATTAATGAGGTAATTATGAGCAAAATGATAACTGTTGACGGAAATGAGGCTTGTGCTAAAATAGCATACTATATGAGTGAAATTGCAACAATATATCCAATAACACCATCATCACCTATGGCTGAGAATTGTGAAACTATGCGTGCAAAAAAGATAAAAAACTTTAATGACAATTTGCTAGAAATCACAGAATTGCAGTCTGAAGGCGGTGCAAGTGGTGCTATGCATGGTAGTTTATCTGCTGGATTATTAACTACAACTTTTACGGCATCGCAAGGCTTACTACTTATGATACCTAATATGTATAAAATTGCTGGGGAAATGTTACCCGCAGTAATTCATGTTTCTGCACGAAGTATAGCGACTCATGCTTTAAGTATATTTGGTGACCACCAAGATATAAATGCTGCAAGGCAAACAGGTTTTGCAATGCTTGCGTCATCAAATGTACAAGAATGTATGGACTTAGCACTTGTTGCACATCTTGCAAGTTTAAAATCTAGCCTGCCTTTTTTACATTTTTTTGATGGATTTAGAACTTCTCATGAAATACAAAAAATTTATGATATAGATTATACTGACATAAATAAAATAATAAATTATGATGCTATAAAACATTTTAAAGATAGAGCATTATCACCTAATAACCCAACTGCAAAAGGTACTACTCAAAATCCTGACTGCTTTTTTCAAAACCTAGAAGCACGTAATATTTTTTATAATAAACTACCATCTATAGTACGTGAATGTATGGATAAAGTTTATTCTATCACTGGCAGAAAATACAACTTGGCAGACTATTTTGGGCATAAAAACCCTACAAAAATCGTGGTTATTATGGGTAGTGGTGGTGAGACTGCAATAGAAACCTCTGAATATCTTAATAATGAGGGAGACAAAACAGGTGTTATAAAAATAAGACTTTACAGACCTTTCCCAAAAGAAGAGTTTTTGTCTTTAATACCGGATAGTTGCAAATATATTACTGTGCTTGACAGGACTAGGGAGTTTGGTAGTTCAGGCGAACCACTATACCAAGATGTTATAACTACTCTGCATGAGCAAGGAAAAAATAATATAAAAGTTTTTTCAGGAAGATATGGCATAAGTTCCAAGGAATTTACACCATCTATGGTAAAAGCAATTTTTGACAATATGAATGATAATGGTAAAAATCACTTTACTGTAGGTATAGAAGATGATGTTACAAACACTTCGCTTAATATAAATAGTTATATTGATACAACACCAAAAGACTGTATTAGTTGCAAATTTTATGGGTTAGGTTCAGATGGTACAGTCGGTGCAAATAAAAATAGCATTAAAATTATAGGTAACAATACAAATAAATTTGTGCAAGCATATTTTGCTTATGATAGTAAAAAATCAGGTGGACTTACTACCTCTCATTTAAGGTTTGGCAATAGTCCAATAAAAAGTAGTTATATAATAGAAAAAGCAGATTTTGTGGCTTGTCATAACCCAAGTTTTTTAGGTGTTTATGAAATGGTACAATCATTAAAAAAAGGTGGTACATTTTTATTAAATATAAATCTCAAGGATAAGGAGTTATTTGATTATTTGCCTAACAATGTAAAAAAATATATAGCACAAAACAAAATAAATTTTTATATAGTAGATGCAAATAATTTAGCAAAAAGTTTAGGTTTAGGTGGAAGAATAAATACTATTATGCAAGCCTGCTTTTTTAAACTTGCAAATATTATTGATTACGAAAAAGCCTATCAGTATATGATAGAATATACAACAAAAACATTTGCATCAAAGGGTGAAAAAGTTGTGCAAATGAATATTGATGCCATATCCAAAGCAACAGATAATCTTACAAAAATAGAGATACCACAAGAATGGCTTAATATTAACAACTCAGATTTAAATAATACAAGTGGTAACGAATATTTTGACACTTACTCCCACCCTATTTTAATAGGTAAAGGAGATAATTTAAAAGTAAGTAGTTTTACCCCTGACGGAGTTGTACCAACCGCCACAACTCAATTTGAAAAACGCGGAATATCCACTATTGTAGCAAGTTGGATAAAAGAAAATTGCATACAATGTAACCAATGTGCCTTTGTTTGTCCTCACTCTTGTATAAGACCAATTGTTATTGAAAATAAAGAAAATATACCAAATAATTTTGAATGTATCCCTACAATTACGCCAAAAAATCAATTTTTTAGGATTCAAATAAGTCCACTAGACTGTACTGGTTGTGGCAATTGTATAAATGTTTGCCCTGCACCTAAAAAGGCTTTGCAATACAATTCACTTGCATTGGAAAAGGATTTGCAAAAAGATAACTGGAAGTTTGCAAAAGATTATCAAAATAATGAAAGCATAATAAATAAAAAACAAGTAAAAGGCAGTCAATTTGAAAAACAATACTTTGAGTTTTCTGGTGCTTGTTCCGGCTGTGGAGAAACACCATATATAAAACTTGCAACCAACCTTTTTGGCAAAAATATGATTATCGCAAATGCTACTGGTTGCTCGTCAATTTATGGTGGCACATCCCCTACCTGCCCATTTGCAAAAAATAAAGATGGGGTTGGTCCTGCATGGGCAAATAGTTTGTTTGAAGATAACGCAGAGTTTGGCTATGGTATAAGTTTGGCGGCTAAAAATCGTAGAGAACAATTACTAAAAATTGCAAAAAAACTAATCGAAAATCGCTATGAAAACGAATTTTTGTCTAATTGGATAAAAACTTTTGATGACAAAAAATTAACAACAAATGATAGTAAACTTTTGTATGACAATATAGAAAAAATGGTTTGCGAATGTAATAATCAAGAGCATAAAAAACTACTTGAAAGACTAGCCCAAGACAAAGATGCTATAACAAAAAAATCTATATGGATAGTTGGTGGTGATGGTTGGGCTTATGATATTGGATATGGTGGACTTGACCATATTTTAGCAAGTGGTGAAGATGTTAATATACTTGTTTTGGATACTGAAGTTTACTCTAACACTGGTGGACAGTCAAGCAAAGCAACTCAATTAGGTGCAGTTGCAAAATTTACAGAAAGCGGAAAAGTTACAGCAAAAAAAGATTTAGCACTTATGGCTATTAATTATGAAAATGTTTATGTAGCAAGTGTTGCACTGGGTGCAGATATGAACCAATGTTTAAAAGCATTTAATGAGGCAGAAGAACACAATGGTGTTTCGCTTATAATTGCGTACTCACCTTGCATAAGCCATGGCATTAATATGAGCAATTGTATGCTAGAGCAAAAACTTGCAGTACAATATGGTTATTGGAATTTGTTTAGATTTTTACCAACTGCCAACGAAAATAAATTTGTACTTGACTCTAAAACTCCATCGGGTGATTATGTAGAATTTTTAAAGAGCGAAAATAGATATGCTAGTTTAAAGCGAACTAATCCCGAACAATTTGAGTATTTACTAGAAAAAAACCATAAACATGCAATAAAGCGCTACAATAAATATTTAAAACTTGTAGAAATGTATAAAAATTAAAATAACACTAAAAAACAATAGGCTCTACTTAATTGTAGAGCCTATTTAATTTATTGTATTTATTTTTTACACTACTGCAGTGTCTTTTACTTCCTTTTTATCTTTTTCTTTTTTAGGTTTGCGAACCTTATTAATATTCTTTACAGAAGATAAATCACTAGCATTTTTCATTAAGCAATATAATGAAGGTGCTAAGAATACAGATGAGAAAGTACCTGCAATTAAACCAAACAATACTGGCAAAGCAAACTCTCTAATAGAAGAAACACCTATAATTGCCAAAATAACTATTGCTGCCATTGTTGTTATAGTTGTCAAAATACTTCTTGATAAAGTTTGTGCAATTGATTTATTAACTACCATATTGTTATTAACACTCTCACCTACTGGCAAAGACTTATAATTTTCTCTTACTCTATCAAACAATACTATAGTATTATTAATTGAGTAGGCAATTATTGTAATTATTGCTGCAATAAATGAAGAGTTAATTTGAATGTGGAATAGCACTGTCAAAGCAAATACTATTATAACATCGTGAAGCAACGCAATGATAGCAGACAAACCTGTAAATATATTTCTAAACCTTATTATAATATAAACCAAAATCAATAGTGTAGATATTAAAACAGATAAGAAGGCTGTCAAAATCAATTCTTTTTGTACACTTGGTCCATTACGTTCAATAGTAATATTACTTACAACATCTTCGCTTAACTTAGTATGCAAAGTTTCAACAATTTCGTCTGTAATTTCGTTATTGACAGTTGGGTCTTTATCTAAGGAATTAAATCTTACTACCACGTCCATAGTAGTATTTCCTGCCATTTGGTCATAACTGATACGAGCATTTTTTTCTTTTAAAACTTCTTGTACAACACTTAAAGTTTTATTGTAATTAGCATTTGCATCGCTACCATTTGCATCATATTTTGTTTGAATAGTTATAATATTACCACCAGCAAAGTCAATACCAATGTTTACACCTTGTGCTGCATCTTTATAAACTCCAGCATAAATACCAAATGCGATTAAAGCAATAAATATAATAGCCAAAGGAACTGAAATCCAATATTTCCATTTTTCTACTACTTTTTTACCAGCCAATGTAAAATTAATCTTTTTCATTACGCATTTACCTCCGCTGTATTAGAATTTTCGCTTTTATCTGCAACACTTTCAGAGGTGTCTTGTTTATCCATAACAGGTTTTGGAAGTTGTTTTACGTTTTCATTTTTATAGTCAATTGAATAATCAACTTCTTTTACATTCAAACCATAAAGATTTGTTGAACTATCATTGAATGCAAGGAAGCACTTGATAATTAAACGGCATATAAGCAAAGAACTTATTAATGATACAATAATACCAATTAACAATGTAATAGCAAAACCTTTAATAGAACTTATAGCAACAATTGCAAGTACTATAGCACCAATAATAGTTGTTACGTTACCATCAATAATTGCTGACAAAGAATTTTTAAAGCCTTGAGATATGCTTGCACGAATATCTCTTTGGTTGTTACCACTCATTAATTCCCTAATTCTTTCAAATATAATTACGTTAGCATCAACCGCCATACCTATAGATAACAATATACCTGCAATACCTGGAAGAGTCAATTGTACCCATGGGAATATAGATAAAATAAATACGTAAGTTAAAGCAAAGAATATTAATGAAAGAGATGCTGCTAATCCCAACATTCTATATCTTGCTATCATAATAATAAAGATAATCAAAAGACCAACACCACCAGCAATTAAACCATGATTAATGGCATTTTTACCTAATGTTGCTGAAATTACATTTGAACTATCCATATTTAGTTTAACACCCAAAGCACCAGACTGAATTTGTATAGCATATTGATTTGCTGTTTCATAAGTATAGTTACCTGTAATAACAGCCTGTCCGTTAGTAATAGCACTATTAACTTCTGGAGCCATTAAACCTCTACCATCCAAAAAGATACCTATACGTTTACCAGTAAGATTAGTAGTAGCCTCAGAGAACTTTTTAGTACCATTTCTGTTAAACTTAAGTTGAATTACATATTGACCATCTTGCATACCAACACTTGCCATTTGAATATCAGAACCGCTTACAAGCAAAGTGTCATTTGCTTTAGTAATATTACCATTACTATCAACATTTGCCTCATACATAGTAAGAGTTGCTGGCTTTGCAATTAAAGCAAACAATTCATCAGGGTCGTCAACATCAGGTACTTCAACACGGATTTTTTGGTTATCACCACTTCCGTTTACAGTAACTTGAGCCTCTGTATATCCTCTACTTGTCAAAAGGTCAGTCAAACGAGCAACTGTACCTTGTACAGCGCTGTCAAAAGCAAAATTCACCTCTTCTGTTTTTGATGTGTCGCCTTCATATTTATTTTGAATAAAGTCTTCCTTGTCTACATTAAATACTGCGTAAACACCGCCTTTTAAGTCCAAACCAAGTTTGATATTGCCAGCAAAGTTATTATAATTAACAATACCTAACTGACCATCTTGTAATGGAACAAAGGCAAAGACTGTACCTAAAATCACAAGAATAGCGAATATTACCAAAATAGCAATACTCCAACCTTTTGTCATACCCTTGGATTTTAATTTACTGGTATTTTTTTTCACCGTATGCCTCCTATCATCAACTTTTAAAAATAATTGTACACATACCCCTCGTCAATTATTAAATTGATTATGCAATACTCTTATTATAGTCAAAGTTAAATCCTATTTTAACATAAATTATTTATTTTATTAAAATTATCAATTAAATTTTAAATTTAATCTAAATTATTCGTTTGTACCTACTGATTCAATTGCACTAATAGCAAGAGAAAGTTCAAACCTTTTTTTCATCATTTCACAACTTGCAGAATATGGTTTGCTTAAATCCCCACTAAAATGAATATTGTTTGCAGCACAGCCACCACTACAATAATATTTAGCAGGACATTTATCACATTCAGATTTGTTAGTCACAATGTTTTTTGCAAACTTTTTGCTAACTTCCAAACTAAAATCATTATTTAAAACATTACCCAATTTATATTCTGCCTCACCTGCAAACTGATGACAAGGATAAATATCCCCATAAGGTGTAATAGCAAGATACTCACAACCTGCACCACAACCTGTTAACCTTTTTTTAATGCAAGGTCCCCCCTCCAAGTCAAGCATAAAATGAAAGAAATTAAACCACTTGCCATTTGCTCTTGATTCCAAGTATTCTTTAGCAAGTTTTTCATACTCTGCCATAATTTGTGGCAAATGTTCTTTTTTAATAGCCATAGGGCTATCATTATGTAACACAACAGGTTCTATGCTTATTTGCTCAAACCCTTCATCACGTAAATACAATATATCTTTTACAAAATCTAAATTATATGCTGTAAAAGTACCTCTTACATAATAAGATTTATCTCCACGTTTTTCAGCAAACTTTTTAGCCGCTTTTAAAACTAATTCTTGTGAGCCTTTTCCGTTAGGGGTAAGTCTTAATCTATCGTGCACTTCTTGCCTACCATCAATAGATAGCACAACATTGTACATTTCTTTATTAAGCCAGTCAATAGTTTCATCATTCAAAAGCAAACAATTAGTGGTTAAGGTAAAATTAAATGTTTTGCCTGCCTTATCCCCTTTTTCTCGTGCATAAGCAACTATTTGCTTAACAACATCAAGATTCATAAGCGGCTCACCACCAAAAAAGTCAACTTCAAGATTTTGTCTTTTTCCGCTTTTTTCAATTAAAAAATCTATTGCTTTACTTCCTACCTCAAAAGACATATATTCCTTACATTTAGAATGATATGTACCTTCATCAGCAAAACAATATTTGCATCTTAAATTACAGTCATGACAAATATGTAAACATAATGCCTTGATTTCTCCAATTTGCTTATCTTTTGTGTATGCAACAGCAGGTGTATTCAGTCCGCCCATGCTTTCAAGTTCTGCAAATTCTGACTGTATCTCATCTATCATATCAGCAGGTAATGCTTTAAAATCTTGCAACTCCATATTATCCAAAATGCCATATTTATTTTTTGCAACAAGATAAGCGGATTTGTCTATATTATGCAAACTACCACTTTCTACATCCCATAAAAAATGATAGTCCCTACCTTTATGATTATACTTAAAGCAATGTACCATTTATCAGATTAAAGGTTTTTTAGTAGAGTTAATTCTTTCACCTTGGTGTCTGCAAGATTGGTTACCTACAGTACAACTTGTTTTGCAAGCAGATTGGCAACTAGATTGGCACTCACCACAACCAATATTTCCTGACTTTTTCATTCCGTTATTTACAATAGTATTAATATGTTTCATAAACATACTCCTCCATTATTTAATTTTGACTATTAGCATTATAATATAAAAATTATTATAAATCAAGTGTTTTATAAAAAATAGTTAAATTGATAATAAAAAAAATATTAAAATTATCAAAATTTAACAATTTATTAGTTAAAGATAAATATTAGTAATTATTTGTCTATTAATTGTATCTCAAAAATAAAAAAATGTGTTTTCAGAAAACACACTTTAAATCACATTTCTTTTATGCCATAAGGCAATGTTGTGCATGCTTTTACAAAAGGGAAATTATTTTTCAACTTATCCGCAAGCAAGTTTGCATCAGACATATTTTTCATTACTGCAAACACACAAGCACCACTTCCACTCATACAAACATAATGACTATATTTATTTAAAGTGGAAATTACTCTACCCATATCCTCACACAAAGTTTGTGCAGCCATTTGCATACCATTACCTATAAATTGCAATTCATTATTATTTGCAGTATTTGCTAAAAATTGTTTTGTGTAGTCAGTAATTTTTCCTACCTCATCAAATTTATCAAATACTTCTTTAGTGCTTGCAGTAGATTTACCTTTTACTACCACTAGGCTATATTCCTTAAACGGAAGTTTCTCTAAATTATCGCCTTTGCCACATGCACGGCATAATCCACCCTGCAAGATAAAATTGACATCAGAGCCAACTTTGGCAGCAATATCTTTTACGATATCATCTGCAAGTCCAAACATTTTTTGCACGCAATATAATACTGCACTTGCATCTGCAGAAGAACCGCCCAGTCCGCCACAAAATGGTATTCCTTTTATTATATCAATTCTCAATGGAGGTACACCATACTTTTCATTGCAAATTTTAGCAACCTTATAAGCAATATTATTTTCATCACTCTCTCGCATATCCATAAACACAGTAATTTTATCTGCAGGATTAACCTCTACAAAATCAAAAATCCCAACAGATGCCATTATCATATCAAGTTTATGATACCCTTCACCAAAACTGCCAACAACATCAAGTGTCAAATTTATTTTTGCATTTACACGAACTTTCATTTTTAAACACTCCTGTTATTATTTTAGCATTTAATAAACAAATAATCAATAGAATTTTAAAATATATTTAACATTGCTTAATTTTAATTATTTATGCAATTAAAAAATGGCAAGTTTAATTCCTGCCATTTTATTTATTATGCAATTAGTAGCGATTTTCAGCAACTTATTTGTTTATAATAAACAATTTTTCTACCAGTCAAATCACCATCTAAATCACTGTTTTGACTTAAAATATTTTCTATAGAAGTACCAATTGCCTTAGCAACTTCCCACAAATCGTCACCTTGTTTGCAATTGTAAATTACTATGCTAAAGTTGTTGCATTTTTTAATATCCGTAACAATAACATCTTTAATAGCATTGTGGCAAACTTCATCTTGAGCGGTTACCATAATACTAATATTTGCAGTTACCTCAAACTCTTTATCTCTTTTTACTTTTGCATACAAATTATCTATAATAGCATTTGCAGATAGTTTTTTATTTGCCCCTTCAATAATTTCGTCAAACTGCAAACTATAAGGTAATTCAATAAGAATACTTTGCGGATTATTTTCCACATTCATATAAACAACATTTGCTGCAAGCACACCTTCTACTATAATTCTACCATCATCATAGTATGTATTAACCAGAATATTGCGACTAAGACTAGTGCAAATTACTTTTGAAACGGCTATCATATCATCGCCAATTGCTGCAGAACCCACAATTTTATCAAACAAGTTATATGACTTATCAAATACTTCATAACAACATTTTTCCTCTTCAGTCTCTATCTCAAAGTCTGCAAGAAAAGCATCACATATTATTTCTTTTTCCATTTGACGCAAGCAGTCAATTCTAAGTGAAACTGTAGTTTGCATCAAAATAACATTGTCCCCCTCTAGTCCAGTAAGTACAATTTTGCAGTTAGTGCTTTTTATAATAACATTAGATTTATCATCTTCTAGCATACCACTACACTCAATTTCTTCTGAAAAAGGTGTGTTAAAATTCTTAGAAGTAACAATACCTTCACTTAAGTAACACAAACTACCACAAACATTACCGCTTACGACACATTTGCCATCCATAGTTTTTACATTGTTAACCATAGCAGTAACTTCAGAATGTAATATTTTTTCTACTGTGCAACCAGTATCAAAACTTTCTTCCATATCAAATGTGCCATCTACAATATTAATTAGGCTTTGAGTAATAATTTTTTCCTTTTTGCAAATAACATTATCCGGTTGCTCGCCTAAAATTTCGCATTTTTCTTGATAAATACCCATTACCTTTAAATTTACAACACTTTGTATTTTAATCATTTCTCCAACAGCACTGCTATCAATATCTGCTACACCACACTCTGCCCACAAATAATCAAAGTTTTGCAAATTTATAGCACTATTCATACTACTTACAACTTGAGTAAAATCACATAAATAGTCATAACTATCAAACTCACCTGCTTTATTTAAAAATACCACCT
>CAJTNW010000003.1:0-1836 GCA_910577795.1 uncultured Christensenella sp. | reverse complement strand
ATTTAAGGTAGCCATAACTTTAGCGGTGTCGCCATTCTTGTCCACCGTAGCACTTTTTACACTTGCTGAAACAGACAAAAGTTTACCAACTCCGCCCTTTTCTGTCACTTCGATATTACACTCAACAGTAGCGCTGCCACTACCAAATTCACGTGCATAATCGTTAATTAAAATCTCCATATTATCCATAAATCCTCCAAAATTATAAATTGACGGCACCTTTTACCTATACAAATATATTTTGGAAAATTTGTAATTATGACAAAACGTCTTGATTTTTTTCAATTGGTGGAAATATTTTTATTCTTTTTGTCATAAGGTCAACATAACTAAAAGACAATAATCTTATATCACCATACAAAAAAGCCTCAAATGTAAATACATAAGGATATAAATCTTTTATTTTACCTTCATAACATACAAACCTATTTCTTCCTTCGTTTACTTGTAATCTAACGTCCTTGTCTTGCAAAAGTTCTGCTCTTTTTTTAGCAATATCCAACCTATTCATATTAACTCCTTTATATGTTTATAATTTTTTTGCTAAACTATAATACACAATATAATAAATAAGTTATTGCCAAAAAATTGAAATTTTACACTAAATATCAACCAAAAATCGGTACTATTTAGCATATTTTCGACATTAATATATATCTTTTCCCAAATTATCACAAAAATATAACGCAAATAAAAAAGTCAAGATTATTTAGCCTTGACTTTTTATTATCATTAAAAATTATAAATCACTATCACTCTCAAAGTCTTCGTCGTCCTCTTCTTCATCTTCATCAAAGTCGTCCAAATCACCTAGTTGTTCAACTTCTTCAAAATCTTTTTCTAACTCGTCCTCAATATAGTTATCTTCTTCATCGTCCTCAAATTCCTCTTCAGAATCTTTACTATCATCAAAGTCATCAACATCCATAAAGTCAGCATCATTACCAAAACTATCATTGTCATCAAATGAGTCTATACTTTCATCTTCCCATTCTTGTTCTTCCATTTCTGATAATGAAGTTAAATCTTCGTCTTCTTCAACATCTAACTTAGAATCATCCCAGTCTTCCTGCATTTTTTGGATACAAGACAAACAAAACTTTTCCCCTGGCTCAACATAATTTTGTTTGCATTTAGGGCAAATCATATCTTCTTCTTCATCTATATTAGTATCTATGCCTTTTAGTTCAGCACGACATACTTCACAATAATCATCTTCTTCTAAAATATAATTCAATTCGCATCTAGGACATTTTTTGTATCTTGGCATACTAACCCCCCTCGTTATACTTCATTGCAATATATTATATCACTTATTTATATTTGTCAATACTTTTTTGAAAAATTTTTTGAAAAATTTACATTTTTATTCTTTGACCTAATATATATTTACAATATAAGGCATATTTTAAACTTTATTTTTAACTCCTATTAAAAATATATTTAACAATATCAATTTAAGTTACACATTTTAGCAAAACTTTGGCTACTCATTACAATTAATAATGTTTATAATAATTTTAAGCCTTTACTAAACATAAATAAGGCAAATTTACTTTGCCTTATTTATTATTTTTTATATAGTTTTAGTAAAAATTTATAATATTAATATATCATTATATTAGTAATATTATTAACATATTTATGAAGATTCAATTCAATTGCTTTTGTTATCTTCTTCTCTATAATCCTTTATGTATTTCAAGTAGTTTTCAAAGCCATAGTAGATTTTTCTGTCTCCTTCCTCCTTATCTCTCTTTAGGTCCAGTCTGCTTAGTTCTCTTTGTATTCTACTATGGTTCTTTATATACCTGTTAAACTCTGGTAGTATTAACC
>CAJTNW010000002.1:93257-104711 GCA_910577795.1 uncultured Christensenella sp. | reverse complement strand
ATAAAATAAATTTACTTTTATTTTTATTTATGCTATATTATATATGTATAAACTTTTTTTTTGTAATTTGATTTTAAATTATTATAATTATCACAAAAATAGTTTTATTTAATAAAATAGTAGTAGTTCTTTTGATTTTGAGGATTATATGGCAAATAAAAATAAAAATGTAAAAGTTAATGCTAGCACTAAAGGCATAAAAGTCAAAGTAAAAGGTGGCAAATCAAAAACAATAAAATACTCTTCTAAATTATTTATTGCTGTTGCGGTAGTAGTTTTGCTTGTTGTAACGGCTGTGCTTGTTTTTAGGTTTGGGTTCCCAGACCAATGGAAAAGATTTGTTGCAATTTTTGCCCCTCCCGGAATTGCAGGAAACCCTGAAGGAGATTTGGCGGTACACTTTCTTGATGTAGGTCAAGGTGACTGCATAATAATTCAATTGCCTGATGGTAAAAATGCTATAATTGATGCCGGTGGAGATGCCAAAAACACTACTGGCGAAAGATGTGAAGATAGAATTGTAGAAAATATTGACGAATTAAAAATTAAAACTTTTGATTATATGTTTTTATCGCATACAGATGCTGACCATGTAGATTATATGGATACTGTGCTTGAAAAATGTGATGTGAAAAATATTTATAGACCAGCATTTAATAGTAAAAGTGAAAAAGAGGCAGGGGTAAATCCTCAATATGGCACAGTGCAAACTGAAACATATAATAATTTTGTGCTTGCTGTAAAAAATGAGGTTAAAGAGATTGGTGCAAAAGTTAAATTAAATATCGGCTATGATAAAATTGAGGGTGAAGGTTATAGATTTGATATTTATGGTGTGCAAGAAGAATGGTATTTGAAAAGCAAAGTCGGTGACGGCGACCAAATTGACGCAAAAGAGAAGAACAAAGTTTCACCTATGATTTTGTTATCTTATAATTCTGAAAATGATGTTAGAAGAATTATGTTTACTGGAGATGCTGAAGGTAAAGGCGGTAATAATGGCGAAAATTTGTTTTTAAACCATTATAATGATAAAATTGATATAGATTTATTAAAAGTAGGACATCATGGTAGCGAATCTTCTGCAAGTGATGAATTTTTAAAGAGATTAGACCCAGAATACGCAGTTATTAGTGTTGGTGTAGAAAATAGCCACAAACACCCAAGACAGGAATGTCTTGATAGGCTTGCATACTATCAAGATGGAAAAGGTCAAAAAGGCATTGAATTGTATATGACTAAAGATTATGGCGATATAATTTTTAGGGTTAACAAAGCGGGGGTTATGTCATTTGATACTGACATAAAAGCAGCATGAAGTCAAATCTAATTATTATAGGCGATAATGAAAAGGTAAATAAAATATTAGGAAAAGATTTGGCTGATTATTTGGAATTGAATTATCTTGATTTTGATGACTATTGTGATTACATAAATCTAGTTAGTCGCGAAGAAGTCATTAAAAAATATGGCAAACAAACATATAACGAGTTGCAAAAGGATGCTCTTCCTCATATGCAAGATTTTTGTGATAGTGTAATTGCATTTGATGGCAAAATATCTAGGCTACCATCAGTTTTTAAGTTGTTAAAAGATACTAGTTATATAGTTTGTGTATGTGATAAAGATAAAGAAAGGTATGCTAAATATACAGATATCTGGGTAAAAGCAGGTAAAAAAAGTAAAAAAGCGATAATGAACGAAATTATAAGAAGATTAGGAGAAATAGAATGACTAAGTTTGATATTGAATTGGTTGGAAAAGTTGGTTCAATGGCATTGATAAACAAGGAGTATAATGATATTAATTATAATGTAATTGCAAGGTTATCAAAAGAGTTAAAACCGGGCTATATTTGGGTAACTTCAGGTGCTGCGGAAATTGGAAGACTTGATTTTATTAAAAGAAATGGATACGAATTAGAGGGTGATAGTTCTGAGGTTAAAACAGACTATTCTGCGCAAGGTCAGTCTATTTTGATGAGTAATTACAGACAATATATGGATAGTAAGTATTCTTTGCGACAAATATTGGTTGAACACCAACATTTTAACAACGAAATAAAAAGAGAATATCTTAAAAAATTATTGCTTCGTTGTCCAAAACAAAATGCTATACCTATAATCAATTATAATGACCCATTATCTACTGAAGAAATAATAAAGATGGAATTAATTGGACTTGGAAATAGTGAAAACTATTTTCATGGCATAGATAATGACGAAACAGCAAGTCAAGTTGCTTGTTTAGTTAAATCTAAAAGACTTTTGATTATGACAAGTGTAGATGGTATTTATAGTGATGTAAATGACAAAAAATCTTTAGTAAAATATATAAGTGGTAGTACTATAAGCGAAGTTGTTGATAATATTGAAGAATATCAAAAGGCTTGTTATGGTGCAAGTAGAAAAGGCGCAGGTGGCGCTAAAGCAAAATTAGAGTATATAAAAGACCCAATTATGAATGGTACTGAAGTTATAATTGCCAACAGTAAGTATAAATTAAAAGATATATTAAGTGGTGATGCTCCAAGCACAAGAATTGGTGTAAATTTAATAGATAAAAAATAGTTTGATAAAAGTAAATTTTAAAAAATTAAAATTTACTTTTTAAATATAAATGATTATATGAAAATTATTTGGTAATAAAATTAGTGTATTAATCAATTAGTTTGATAAAGAGGTATTATGGATTTTGATGTTATAATTATTGGTGCAGGGCCAAGTGGACTTACTGCAGGAATATATGCTGTACGTAGCGGACTTAATGTTGCCGTTATTGAAAAACAATTTGCTGGTGGACAAATTGCTAATACAGAAAGTGTGGATAATTATCCGGCACTTTTAAATATCAGCGGTTTTGATTTATCGGTAAAAATGCTTGAGCATGCCGAAAAATTAGGTGTCAAAATGATATATGATAATGTAGTTGAAACTGATTTTACTGGGGATATAAAAAAAGTTATTACAGAAAGTAAAAATGAACTTACAGCAAAGGCAATTATACTATGTGCAGGTGCTACTCCAAGAAAATTGGGACTTATTAAAGAAGATAAATTTATTGGACGTGGTGTATCTTATTGTGCTGTTTGTGATGGTGCTTTTTACAAAAATAAAAATGTAGTAGTTGTTGGCGGAGGTAATACTGCAGTTAGTGACTGCATGTATTTAAGTAAGTTTGCAACTGCCGTTCATTTGGTGCATAGACGTGATAAATTAAGGGCAAGTAAAGTTGAAATTAACAAATTGGTTAATAGTGGTGTTGTTATTCATTATAATAGCGTAGTTACTGATATAATTGGAGAGGATAAGGTTACTGCAGTTAAATTGCAAAATGTAATTGATAAAAGCGAAAGTAATATTGAAATAGATGGTATTTTTGTTGCTATAGGACAAATACCAAGCAATATTGCAAGCGAAGTAGAACGTGATGATTATGGTTACATTATTGCAAATGAAGATATGAAAACAAATATTGAAGGTGTATTTGTTGCAGGTGATGTAAGAAGTAAAAAGGTTCGTCAAGTTATAACTGCAGCAAGTGATGGTGCTATTGCAGCAGAGATGGCAAACGAATATATCTTAAACAAATATGAAATAAAATAAGCAATAAAATTAGTAAAATAATATAGTTTTTTTATTAAAAAAATCAATAAAAATTATTTACAAATATTTTACAATAAAGGAATAAAAAATATTTGACAAAATAATCTATAAATGTTATTATATAGACACGATAAAGGTGCTGCGGTACCTCGTGATAAAATAACTCATAATTTTCCCCCTTATCATTGTTGGCTTGCTTGAAATATTGAGCAAGCCAACATATTTTTTATTTGATTAAAAATTACACATTTAAATATTTAATGTGTAATTATAAATCTATATATTTTTAATTTAAATTGATTTTTGTAGGATAAGTTGTTTCCTTTATTAAGTTATCTGGAATGATTAAATTATCTGTGTTATTTGCAATTAAATTAATTAACTTATGCTTAATTTTTTTGTTATTTGGTATAGTATAAATACTAGGATAAATCTCATTTAATATTTTTTTGTAAACTAAACTATTTAGACTTGATTTTGCACTTGTAGGCAACTCAGGAGATAATATGTCACTTACATTATACCAGCAATTATTTGCATCTAGTGCAATGCTAATGTAATCACAATTGTTTATCCCACTTATAAATGGCACTCCTCCCAAAATTAAAGTACATCCTTCTGTAAGTTTTCGTATTAGTTTTATTCCATCATTAATTAACATAGCGGTAGTTTTTCCGTTTGTAGGCAGGCAACCTACCATATACATACAATCACAATATATTGTATCAAAACCCCATTCGTTTATTATTAAATTAAATAAGTCTTTTAAATATTGTATACTATCTGAATTGGTAATATCAAGCGAATAACACCCATCCCAAAAAGGACAGGTTATAACAGGCTTGTTATTTTGTCTTATAACTAAATCTTGATATTTAGTGTAAGACTTAGAAAGTGGTGAAATTGCAAATGGTGCAACCCATAGCCCCGCCTTAATCTCTTTATCGTGGATATTATCTGTGATAGGCTTAAAACCCCTTGGAAAACGTTTGTTATCAAGGTTAAATAAGTCATATCCATTGCTAGAATATCCATCGCCAATTATAAACACATTGTAATTATTCTGCAAATTGTGGATTTTATTTTTAATTATTTTTTCGCTTATATTACATTTAAATTCGCTAAAAGTGTTGTAAGCAATTATTTTATTTTTGTTTAATTTATCATTATCAATTTTTAAACTTGTTTTTAATAAAGATAATACAGTGTCAAAGACATTTTCTATTTCAATTAATTTTATTAATGCAAAATTTTTGTTTATTGAAAAACCTTTAAAGTCACGAACTACTTTTAGTATACATCTTTCAAAATCATAACTAAAAGAAGTAAATGTATCTTCTTCTGTAAGACTTGCAAATAGTAATATTTCATCGCTATTTGTTTGCTTAAAATAGCAAAAGCCATAACTACTATATAAATTATTTTGGTTATTGCTTACATTATCTAGACCAGTTCCTTTATAAAGATATTTTTGTAGTAATTTTATTACTTTATTTTCATTTTTACTTTTGTTAAGTTTAAATGATGGCAACCAAGTGTGCATACCATTAGTAATAAGTTGTTTGTACTTATTATCTATTTTAAGATAAAATTCAATTTTAAAATCACAAAATTCTTTATTTGTTTCTATATTTGCTGATAAAATATTATTGTTTGTTTGTATATTTAGTGTGTAGTCATTGTTTTTTAATTCGGTTGTTTTTACAATGTTATCACCAATTATATATGACATTTTGCAGTTTATGAGTTGCATATTTACCTCTTTATTATTCTTTTCTATAAATAATTGTTAACATTTTTTATTTATTTTATAATTTTTTTATTGACATTTAAAATTTATAATGTTATACTAAATTAGTAATCATTACTAAATTTATTTAATTTCAAAAATTTGGAGATTTTATGAATAAATCAGTTCAAAGGGATATTGTATATGATGTGTTAAAAAGCACAAAAGAACATCCTACAGCAGATACCGTATATGAGATGGCAAGAGAAATTGCACCTAATATATCTAAAGGTACTGTTTATCGTAATTTAAATCAATTAGTTGACAATGGTATGGCTATTAAAGTTCCTGCTATATTTGAAAAGGATAGGTTTGATGCTGATACATCAAGGCATAGTCATTTGATTTGCGAAAAATGTGGTGCTGTAATTGATTTTGATGATAGTAAATATAAAATTAACATTAAATTAAATGAAAGTAATGGTGCAGTACCAAAAAGTTTTAGTCTAGTTTATTATGGTCTTTGTCCTAAATGTAGTGGTAGGGTAGATAAATAAAAGCCATTTAGTTTGACTAAAAAGTATTATCAAAGGTAATAATTAATTACAAGTTTATTTGTAAGAGCAGTTCTTACAATTACGTAATAAATAAAATTGAAGGAGATAAATTTATGAAAAAATTTGTTTGTTCTGTATGTGGTTATGTACATGAAGGTGAAAGTGCACCTGCTAAATGCCCTCAATGTGGTGTTCCAGCAAGTAAATTCAATGAAATGAAAGATGCTGTTATGACTTGGGCAACTGAGCATGTAGTTGGAAGTGCTAAGGATTTGGATGCAGAAGTTATTGCTGGATTAAAAGCAAACTTTGAAGGTGAGTGTACTGAAGTTGGTATGTATCTTGCTATGAGCCGTCAAGCCGATAGAGAAGGCTATCCAGAAATTGCTGAGGCATACAAGAGATATGCTTTGGAAGAGGCTGAGCATGCTGCAAAATTTGCAGAACTTTTAGGAAATGTTTTGACAGATAGCACAAAACGTAATCTTGAGATGAGAGCAGAGGCAGAAAATGGTGCTTGCGCTGGTAAATTTGAACTTGCTAAACTTGCAAAACAACTAGGCTATGATGCTGTACATGATACTGTACATGAAATGGCAAAAGACGAAGCAAGACATGGTCAAGGTTTTAAAGGTCTTTTAAGCAGATATTTTAAATAATTAAAATTTAAAAATACAAATATTATTAAATAAATTAAGTGGCATTTAAATGCCACTTTTTTGTTAATTATTTAGATTAATTATAATACAAATTTTTTATAAAATTATTAATAGGTAAATTAAATAGCGATATTTTTTAACATATTATATGGAAATTAATATTTTAATCCTATTTGTATTAAATCAAATTAATATCGATTTTTGACTGGTTTTGAGCCATTTTATAGCCATATTTGGAATTAAAATTTGTATTTACTGCATACTAACTATATGAAATATGTTGTGTCTTTTTTCGGCAATTTTATATGGAAACTTTTGGGCGGTGTATGGCTTGCAACTTTTTGGTTTTTGCTTGGTGTATTGCTTACTTGTACTATTATTGGTTATCCTATTGCTGTCAATTGTTTTAGGATAGGTTGGCTATGCTTAAAGCCAACTAATAAGCGAGTTGGTGTTTATTTTGAAAAATATCTTTTTTTAAATGTGCTTTGGATTTTTTTAGTAGGATGGATGGTCATACCTTACGCAGTGCTTTCTATTGCATTGCATATTGTATCTATATTTGGTATTCCTTTGGTATTGCAATGGATTAAAGTTTGCAAAGTATGTATGTTTCCGTTTGGTGCAATAATAAAATATTAAATTTTTTGATAACCATTGCAATTGCTTTTAATATATGTTATAATTATTACAATATATAATTAGAGTAATTAGAGGGTAATTATGATTTATACTTTTAAGCAAGAATGTTTTAATAAATTTGAAATTTTTGAAATTAATAAGATGCGTCCAAGAAGTTATTATATTCCTTTTAGAAGTTTGGAGTGTATGAATTCCAACGATTATCTTACAGAAAGATATAATAGTGATATGGTAACTGTTTTAAATGGTATTTGGAATATGCTATATTTTGATGATTGTAGAAAATTGGAGACAGAGTTTGATACTCAGGCAAATGCCTATAAATTTTCTAAGATTAAAGTGCCTGGTTGTATTCAATACCAAGGAGTAGAACCACCTTGTTATGTAAATCAAAGGTACGAGTTTAAACCAAAATTGCCAGATATTCCAAAAGATTCACCTGTTACTTTATTTCATAAAATTGTAAACCTTGAAAAGGTAAGTGATAACGAAGTACTTACATTTTTAGGTGTTTCATCTTGCCTTGAGTTGTATATAAATGGTGAGTTTGTAGGTTATAGTGAGGGTTCCCATAACCAAGCGGAATTTAATGTCGCTCAGTATTTGCAAAATGGCGAAAATGAAATAGTTTGCCTGGTTTATAAATGGTGTAATGGTAGTTATTTAGAGTGTCAAGATATGTTCCGTAATACAGGTATTTTCCGTGATGTTTACTTAACCCATTATGGTGCAACATTTATCCGTGATTTTACTATTGAACCAAGATTCTTATCAAAAGGCAGATACGAATTATATATTTGGTCAGATGTTGTAGGTAGTTTATATAGTTTGATTTATACAATAAAAAAAGGTGAAGAAGTATTACATACAATTACTACAAATAGTGGCGAAAAAATTAGATATATATTGGATAATGCAATTGAATGGACTGCAGAAACACCAGAGTTGTACACATTGGAAATACAATTAATTGATAACAAAGGTATGGCAATGTGTCTTCGTCGTGATTTTGGTTTGAAAGATATCAAAATTAGAGGAAATGTTTTGTATTTTAACGATGTTGCAATAAAAATTAGGGGAGTTAACCATCACGATAGTAATGAGTCAAATGGTTACTATATGACAGTACAAGACTATTTAAATGATATTGAGTCTATGAAAGAATACAATGTCAATAGTGTTCGTACTTCACACTATCCACCAGACCCTATATTTATTTTAATGTGTGAGCATTATGGTCTATATGTTATTGATGAGGCAGATATAGAAACTCATGGTGTATTGCATAGTGAGTATTGGCACCCAAGAGCAATAAGCCATAATTTAAAATGGAAAGAGCATTACTGGGACAGAGTAAGAAGAATGTATGAAAGAGATAAAAACTCTGTTGCAGTAACTATGTGGTCATTAGGTAATGAATCTCACGGTTATAAATGCCAAGATTACTGCTATAATAATTTGAAAAAAGTGACAAATATACCTATACATTATGAGGCAGTAATTCGAACAAAACGTTTTGCTTATGATGTTTGTTCTGAAATGTATAGTTCGCAAGATAAATTCCAAAAATACTTAGATGATAAATTACCTCAAAAATTTTATAACAAGCCTTATATGTTGTGTGAATATGCTCATAGCATGGGAGTTGGTCCTGGTGATTTGGATTTGTATTGGGATTTGTGGTATAAAAAAGCAAGTTTGCTTGGCGGTTTGATTTGGGAGTGGCGCGACCATGTTGTAAAACATACCGAAAAGGGAGTAAAATATTTGTATACTTATGGTGGTGACCATGGTGAGAAAAAACATGATAGTAACTTTTGCGTAGATGGCTTATTATACCCTGATGGTAGACCACACACTGGTGCTTTGTGTATGAAAAATGTATACAGCCCTGTAAGAACATATAAGGATAATAATAGTTTTGTTATTTGTAATAGACAAGACTTTTTATCTACTGAAAATATAGATATATCTTGGGTTGTTTACGAAAGTGGTTACGAGCAAAGCAAAGGAGTAGTTGAACAGATTATCCCGCCAAAAGAGTATACTCAAATATCTCCATATATGGTTAATGATTTGTCTAAAGATGCTTATGTTATATTTACATATACTTCTAAAATAACTGGAAAGGTTTTAGGTGAGGACTGCTTGATTTTGAATGAAAACCTACCAAAAATCGATATTATTTCTGATAATCAAATGATAAACAGTGGCGAAAATCTTAGAATAAATTTTGATGGTGGTGTTGTTGTAATTAATTTGTTAAATGGACTTATTTCTAGTTATAAAATTAATGGAGTTCAGTTGCTTAACAATAAACCATTAAGGGAAGATGGCTTGCCAGGACTTGTTGGTAATGTTTATTCAGCACCTATAGACAACTATATGTATGTTACTAAGATATTGGAAAAACAAGGCATAAGCAAGTTGAAAGTTGTGTTTAACAGCATAAACTATACAGAAAATCCTTGCGTAGTAAAGACTACTCATTTAATGGTTTCTAATGGTAAACCTTTAATTAAGTATAATACTACATATACTATTGGCAAGAAAGGCGAAATAAAAATTGATAGTGAGTTTATATCTCTTGCAGGAAGATACGATTTGCCAAAAATTGGTTATAATATGGAAATGGCAAAAGACTTTTCTAACATTGAATATTATGGCTATGGTAATGTGGAAAATTATCCTGATTTTAAAAATCAAGCAAGTCTAGGTATTTACAAAACTACAACAAGCGATATGTTAGAGCCTTATATCAAACCACAAGATTCTGGTAATAGATGTGGTGTGCGTTGGGTAAAGGTAACTAATAATGACGGATTAGGTTTGCAATTTATTGCAGAAGAAAAACCATTTAATTTTAATGCAAGAACAACAACTGAAGATAATTTGATTAGTGCAAAACACCTAGAAGATGTTAAGGTTATGGAACTAAATAATATTATAATTGATGGCTTTGTTCGTGGTGTTGGTTCAAATAGTTGCGGACCAGATACAAGAGATAAATTTAAATTTATTTTATCAAAACAAAATCCATTTAAATTCTCGTTTGTTATAATGCCTATAAAGGAGGCAAGTAAAGACTAATGCAATTTATTGCTTTTGATTTGGAAAGTACTGACGGAAGTTTTTCCAGTGGTAATATTTGTGAGTTTGGATATTGTATTGCAAATGAAAAATTTGAAATAGTAGAAAGGAATAATATTTTAATTCGTCCTATTGGGAAAATTAATAATGCATACTATAGAGTCAAACTTGCGTACCCTTTAAAAGTTTATTATAATTCCAATACATTTGTGGAAAACTATGCAAAAATCGGGGCTATTTTGCAAAAACCTGACTGCGTAGTTTTGGGGCATGCTATTCATAATGATATTGTAGGCATTAATTCTGCTTGCAAAATTAATACTTTAAAGCCTTTTGATTTTTGCTTTGTAGATACTCAAATGTTGTTTAGTATATACAAAAACTTGCTAGCAGTTACTGGTCTTGATAAAATAGCGGAAGAAATTGGTGCAGAGTTTAAACATCATAGAGCAGATGAAGATGCTAGGCTTTCGCTTTTGACATTACAGTATATTTGTGAAAAAGAAAATTTGAGTTTTAATGAATTAATGGCGGCTTATGAGGCAACTATTGGTATTAATGAAAATGGTACAATTACAAATTTTGTTTCAAAAAAATGCTTAAGTATGGCTCCATCAATTTCTAGCAAAAATTCTAAACGTAGGATTTTGTCTAAGTTTGAGCCAAAAATTGTTGATGAAAATTTAATTGATAAATCAAATCCTTTATATCATAAACGAATATTTTTTAGTAGGGATATTTTGCTTGATGATATAGATTTAACTAGGGCAATTTTAAACAAAATGGCAGAACTAGGTGCAAAATCAGTAAATTTTGTTAACAGAAGTGATTATTATATTGGAGAGCCTATTGGTTTGGAAAATCCTGACTGCGTAGTACTGAGTATGGAGCAATTTATGGATATGCTAGGCGAAGTTAATATAGTAACCTACGACGATAAAGCAATTCTTGATGAATATATGCGTGAAAAAGAGGAAAGACGTAAACTAGATAGGATAAAACACGTAAATGATTCAAACAAAAATAAAAATTAGTTTATGATGCATTATTTTGTGACTTTTGTTTGTATGAATTAAGTAATTGCCTTATAACTAACACTTTAAAATAATATAATTAAAAATTATTTGTCGGTTGGCATAAATTAACACTGCTTGCTTGACAAATATTTTTTT
>CAJTNW010000002.1:61274-93225 GCA_910577795.1 uncultured Christensenella sp. | reverse complement strand
ATTTATAATAATATTATTTTATTAATATATTGTGTGTTTTTTAAGCAGTATTTTAATAAAGTTTTTGTATAGGAGAGTATTATGTATAAAAAAGTTGATTCAAGCATGGATTTTTGTTCTCGTGAAGCAGAAATTATTGATTTTTGGAATGAGAATAAAATTTTTGAAAAGAGTGTAAATAAAAATGATGGAAAAGAATATTTTACATTCTTTGATGGTCCACCAACTGCAAATGGTAAACCTCATATTGGTCATATTTTAACCCGTGTTATGAAAGATATTATACCACGTTATAAAACTATGAAAGGGTACAAAGTTTTGCGTAAAGCAGGCTGGGATACTCATGGTTTGCCTGTTGAACTAGAAGTTGAAAAATTGCTTGGTATTGACGGAAAAAAGGAAATTGAAAACTATGGTATAGAGCCATTTATTAAAAAGTGCAAAGAAAGTGTTTGGAAATATAAAGGTGAATGGGAAAAAATGTCTGCTCGTGTTGGATACTGGGTTGATATGGATAATCCATATATCACTTATGACGATAAATATATTGAGTCAATTTGGTGGGCTGTAAAGCAAATTGCAGATAAAGGTTTGCTTTATAAAGGTCATAAAATTGTGCCATATTGTCCTCGTTGCGGAACTGCTTTGTCTTCTCACGAAGTTGCACAAGGTTATAAAGATGTTAAGGAAAAATCTATATTCGTTAAGTTTGCTATAAAAGGTGAGAGAAATGCTTATTTTCTTGCTTGGACTACTACACCTTGGACATTATTTTCTAACGTTGCATTGTGTATGAATCCTAATGAGAATTATGTTAAGATAAAGGCTAATGACGAAATAATTGTTATGGCAGAGGCTCTTGTTGGTACTTTGTTTGAAGAGTATGAAGTACTAGACTGCAAAAAAGGTATTGAATATGAAGGCACAGAATATGAGCCATTATTTAATTTAAACAACACTAAACAAAAGGCATATTATATCACTTGTGATGGTTATGTAACTTTGACTGATGGTTCAGGTATTGTACACATTGCTCCAGCATTTGGTGAGGACGATGCTAATGTTGGTAGAAAATATAATTTACCATTTTTGCAAATGGTTGGCACTGATGGTAAGTTTACTGAAGAGTGCGGTGCTGATTTTGCAGGAGTATTTTGTAAAGAAGGTGACAAGGCTGTTATTGCAAATCTTAAATCAAGAGGATTATTGTTTAAGGAATTGATGTATGAGCATAGTTATCCATTCTGTTGGAGATGTGATACACCACTTTTGTATTATGCAAGGTCAAGTTGGTTTATAAAAATGACTGCAGTGCGTGATAAGTTGCTAAAAAATAATGCTAGTGTAAATTGGATGCCTCCTACTATTGGTACTGGTAGAATGGGTAATTTCTTGGAAAATGTAATTGACTGGGGTATTTCTCGTGAAAGATATTGGGGTACACCGCTTCCAATTTGGGTTTGTGATGACTGTGGCGAAACTCATGTTATTGGCTCTAAGGCTGAACTTAAGGAACTTGGTGGACTTGACAAAGATATTGAATTACACAGACCTTATATTGATGAGGTTGTAATTAAATGTCCTAAATGTGGCAAGCCTATGCGCAGAACACCAGAGGTTATGGACTGCTGGTTTGACTCAGGTAGTATGCCTTTTGCTCAATGGCATTATCCGTTTGAAAATAAAGAAGTATTTGAAAAACAATTCCCTGCGGATTTTATTAGTGAGGCAGTTGACCAAACAAGAGGTTGGTTTTATACTTTAGAGGCAATTTCTACTTTATTGTTTGACAAAGCACCATTTAAAAACTGTATAGTTTTGGGACATGTTAACGATAAAGATGGTATTAAAATGAGTAAGCATAAGGGCAATGTTGTTGACCCTTGGTCAGTGCTTGATAAACAAGGTGCAGATGCTGTAAGATGGTATTTTTACACAGGGTCTAGTCCTTGGTTACCTTCAAGATTTAGTGCGGATAATGTTAGCGAAGCACAAAGAAAGTTTATGGGTACATTGTGGAATACTTACGCATTCTTTGTACTTTATGCAAATATTGATAAGTATGACCCATCTAAATATAATATAAAAGACTGCAAGTTATCTCTAATGGATAAATGGATATTATCTAAACTTCAAACTTTAGTTGAAGAGGTTGATAGTGATTTGAATGAGTACAAAATTACTGAATCATCAAGAGCAATTGGTGAATTTACTGACCAATTATCTAACTGGTATGTAAGAAGATGCCGTGATAGATTTTGGGGCAGTGATATGGATGATGACAAAGTTGCAGCATATACTACACTTTACACTACACTTGTTACATTATCTAAAGTAATTGCACCATTTGTACCATTTATTTCTGAAACAATTTATCAAAACTTGGTTGTTAATTTCTTTAAAAATGAGCCAGAAAGTGTTCATTTGTGTGACTTCCCAGTTGCTGATAAGGCATTTATTGATAATAATCTTGAAAAAGATATGGAATTTGCAATTAGCAGTGTAGAACTTGGAAGAGCAGCAAGAAATATATCTAATATGAAAAATAGACAACCATTGTCAAATATTTATATTAAATCTGATATAAAATTGACTGACAAAGGTATGCTAGATATTATTGCAAAAGAATTAAATATCAAAAAAGCACAAATTGTTGAAGATAATAGTAGTTTTGTAGGTTATGAAATTAAACCTCAATTAAAAACTATTGGTCCTAAATATGGCAAGTTGCTTGGTGGTATACGCGAGTATCTATCAAATTGTGATGGTGTAAAAGTTGTAAATGATGTGGAAAACGGTACACATATTGCTGAAATTAATGGCACAAAGGTGGAATTTAATAAAGAAGATTTATTAATAAACACTACAAGCAAGGCTGGAATGTTTAGCGAGAGTGATAAAGGCATAACTGTAACAATAGATACTAACCTTACTGACGAGTTAATTCGTGAAGGTGTTGCAAGAGAACTTGTTTCTAAAATTCAAACAATGCGTAAAGAGGCTGGCTTTGAAGTTACAGACCATATTAATATTGGTTTTGTAGCAAGTGGCTTATCTTGTGAAGTATTAAAGTCAGATAGCAGTATTTTAGCAGATGTACTTGCTGATAGTATTGAAAACAAACAAATTGAAGGATATTCTAAAGAATGGAATATCAATGGTGATAAAGTTACTTTATACATTAAAAAGGTGTAATTTATGGCAAAAGTTGCAAATGGCTGGAAAGATTATGAAATAATAGCCACTGGTAATGGTGAAAAACTTGAGAGATGGGGTAAACTTATTATGTTGCGTCCTGACCCTCAAGTCATTTGGCCGGCTAAATTTAAATTATCCAGTTATAAAGGCATAAATGCTATATATAAGCGCTCTCAAACTGGCGGAGGAGAATGGACATTTACTCAAGATATCCCTCAAAATTTTGTAATAGAGCGAAAAGGTCTTAAATTTAATTGCAAGTTAATGGGATTTAAACATACAGGTTTATTCCCTGAGCAAGCAGTTAATTGGGATAAAATGTCTGAGTTAATAAAATCATCAAGACGCAAAATTAAAGTGCTTAATCTGTTTGCTTATACTGGCGGTGCTACTGTTGCTTGTGCTAAAGCAGGTGCAAATGTAACTCATGTTGATAGTGCAAAAGCGATGGTAGATAGAGCAAAACAAAATTGCTTATCTAGCGAAGTACCTACAGAAAACACTAGGTTTATAATTGATGACTGCAAAAAGTTTATTGAAAAAGAAATAAGACGCGGTAATAAATATGATGCTATTATTATGGACCCTCCAAGTTATGGTAGAGGACCAAATGGCGAAACTTGGAAGATAGAAGAAAATTTGTTTGATTTAGTTAAATTGTGCAAAGAAGTATTAAATGATAATCCACTTTTCTTTTTAATAAATTCATATACAACTGGTTTGCAGCCAATTGTTATAAAAAACATTCTTACATTGGTGCTAAAAGATTTTAAGGCGGAAATTGATGCTTATGAAGTTGCGTTGCCAACAAATGAAGGTATAGATTTGCCTTGTGGTTGTAGCGGATTAGCAGTGTTTAAAAGATAAAAATTAAATATTAAATTATGTTTTTATTAAAGTGGTAGTTAATTTTAGTAGATAAAATGCAAAAGATAAATAGAGTCTATTTAATGAGATTTTGGAGGTAAAAATGCAACCTGTAACATATAAAGATTTGGATATTGTATATGAAGATAATCATATTATAGTGGTTATCAAACCTTTTAATATACCATCTCAAGCAGATATAACTGGGGATATGGATATGCTTACTTTGATAAAACAATATCTAAAGGAAAAATATGCAAAAACTGGTGATGTGTATTTAGGTTTAGTGCATAGACTAGATAGACCAACTGGTGGTGTTATGGTTTTTGCAAAAACTTCCAAGGCTGCAAGTAGACTTTCTGAATCTATACGAAAAGGCGAGTTTGATAAAAAATACTTAGCAGTTGTTTGCGGAGTACCTGTGCATAAAAGCGGTAAGTTGGAACACTATTTAAAAAAGGATACTAGAAACAATACAGTTGTTATTGCTCCATTTTCTGAGGAGGGTGCAAAAAGAGCGGAACTTGACTATAAAGTTTTGGATGATGTACAAGGTTTTAGTCTTATTTCAATTAACCTTATTACTGGCAGGTCACATCAAGCAAGAGTGCAAATGGCAAGTTTAGGAACACCAATTTTTGGTGATATGAAATATGGTGCTGATAATAGGTCAAAAGGATACAATCTTGCACTTTGGGCAACAGAAATCAAGTTTATACACCCAACAACAAAGGAAAAAATGGTATTTCGTGCTTTTCCACCAGAGGAAAGTAGCCCTTGGAAAGCCTTTGATTTGGGCAAGTTTTTAAACATTAACAAAAAGCAACTTGCAGATTCTCAATAAAATATTAGGCTTAACAATAATTAAATATTAGACATAATATTTTATACATAATTATCATTTTGGTATATTATCCTCAAGTGTGACTGAGAGATAAAAAATGATAGCATAATAATGACAAAAAATTTTTTTAACATAACTATCTAAAAGGAGGTAAAGAAGATGGAAATGATAGAAAAAACATTAGGCAAAATGCTTGATGACTTGGCAGCAAATTATCCTGACTCGGTAGCAATTAAATATACTACCAGAGAGTACCAAAAAACTTGGTCAGAATTGAACGAAAGATGTAATGCGGTGGCAAAAGGTCTTCTTAGCCTCGGTATTAAAAAAGATGACAAAGTTGCAATATGGGCAACAAATGTGCCTGAATGGTATGAAATATTGTTTGCTTCTGCAAAAATAGGCGCAATTTTGGTTACAGTAAATACAAACTACAAAGAGTTTGAACTTGAGTATTTGCTAAAACAGTCTGATACAAAAATGCTTGTTATGATAGATGGTGTTAAAAATAATAGTTATGTTGACACAATTGACAAATTATTGCCAGAGTTTAGAAACAGCAAAAAAGGCGATGTAGACAACCAAAAATTCCCTTTTTTGAAGAAAATTGTTTATTGCGGCACTGGAAACTCTACACCGCGTGGATTTATGAACTTTGAAGATATAGCAAAAGCAGGTGTTAACGTTACAGATGAAGAACTAAATGCAGTAATGGATGCTCTTGATTGTCATGATGTTATTAATATGCAATACACTAGTGGTACAACTGGTTTCCCTAAAGGTGTTATGCTTACTCATTACAATATTATCAATAATGGTAAATCTATTGGTGACGGAATGAAATTTACAAACAAAGATAAATTACTTATTACTGTACCTATGTTCCATTGCTTTGGTCTTGTTTTGGGGTTAATGTCTTGTATAACTCACGCAACAACAATGGTGCCAGTAGAGTCATTTAGTCCAACTAAAGTTATGAATGCTATAACAGTGGAAAAATGTACTGCTGTGCATGGTGTGCCTACAATGTTTATTGCAATGCTTGAGCATCCTGATTTTGATAAATACAATTTTAGTAGTTTAAGAACAGGTATAATGGCTGGTAGTCCTTGTCCTATAAAAGTTATGAGACAAGTAGTTGACAAAATGAATATGACAGAAATTACTATTGTATTTGGTCAAACTGAGGCATCTCCAGGTTGCACTCAAACTACTACTGAAGATAGTTTGGAGCATAGAGTAAACACTGTTGGAAGAGTTTTTGATGGTGTTGAGGCAAAAATTGTTGACCCTGCAACTGGTGAGGAAGTACCTACTGGTGTTGCTGGAGAGTTTTGTGCAAGAGGCTATAATATTATGAAAGGATATTATAAAATGCCAGAGGCTACAGCAGAGGCAATTGATAAAGATGGTTGGTTGCATACTGGTGACCTATGTACAGTTGATAAAGATGGATATTATAAAGTTGTTGGACGAATTAAAGATATGATTATTCGTGGTGGCGAAAATATTTATCCTAAAGAAATTGAAGAATTTTATTATACTCAACCTATTGTTAAAGATGTGCAAGTTATTGGTGTACCATCTGAACAATATGGTGAAGAAGTAATGGCAGTAATTATTTTGAAGGAAGGCGAAAGTGCTACTCCTGAGGAATTGAAAGAACTTGCTAAATCACATCTTGCAAAACATAAAGTGCCTAGATATATTAGAATTGTAGATTCTTTCCCTGTTACTGCAAGTGGTAAAATTCAAAAGTTTAAAATGCGTGAAGAGGCAATTGAGTTGTTAAAACTTCAAAGTGCGGCAGAAATTGAAACAGCATAAGGAGGGAATTATGAAAATAGGTTTTTCTACTTTGGGTTGCCCTGACTGGACACTCAGCGAAATATTGGCAACAGCAAAAGATTTAGGTTATAATGGTGTTGAAATAAGAGGAATTGCAAGCGAAATGTATGCTCCTACAATGAAATGTTTCAGCACAGAACAAATTGATAAAACTATGCAAAAATTTGGTAGTCTTGAAGTGCCGATTTTAACTTCTAATGCTTGCATAGCAACAAAAACAAATATAGAGGCTAGTATTGCAGAGGCAATGGCATATATAGAACTTGCTGGTAAAATTGGTGCAAAATATGTGCGTATAATGTGTACTAATAGGGCTATGCTTGATGATGGCGACTATGATTTAGCCTTAGGTTACTATAAAGCACTTGCAAAACATGGTGAAAAGTTTGGTGTTACTCCACTTATGGAAACAAATGGTATGTTTTGTGACACTCAATTATTATGTAAGTTTTTGGAAGAGTGTGGCGAGAGTAATGTTGGTGTTTTGTGGGATATTCATCATCCATACAGATATGGAAGAGAAAATATTCAAGATACTTTAAATAATATTGGCAAATACATTAAATATACTCACATCAAAGACTCTGTAAGAGAAAATGGAAGCACTGTATACAAAATGATAGGCAATGGCGATATTCCATTAAAAGATGCAATAAAAGGCTTAAAATCAATAGGTTATGATGGATATATTACTTTGGAATGGGTAAAAAGATGGCAACCAGATTTGGCTGCTGCTGGTATTGTATTTGCAAGGTATATAGACGATATTAAAAGTTTATTAAAGGAGTAATTATGGAAAAAATTCCTCAAAGTTACGTCTCAGAATTAGGCGTAAAAGATACAGAAAAAGCAATTGAATTATTAAGAGATTATTTTCAGGATAAATTTTCTAAAAAATTGAATTTACATAGAGTAAGTGCACCATTGTTTGTAAGAACTGATAGCGGTTTGAATGATGGTTTAAGCGGAACTGAAAAAGCGGTTTCTTTTGATATTACTTATATTCCTAATAGTAATTGCGAAATTGTACATTCCCTTGCTAAATGGAAAAGAATGGCTCTTGGAAAATATGGCTACAATGTTGGTGAAGGTATTTATACAAATATGAATGCTATAAGAAGACAAGAGGCAGTTTTGGATAACTTACATAGTGTTTATGTTGACCAATGGGACTGGGAAAGAATAATTACTAATGAGAATAGAAACTTTGACTTTTTAAAAAATATAGTAAAAGACATATATTCTGTAATTTATGATACTGCAAGTTATGTGCAAACAATTTATCCTCAAATAAAAAACAGATTAGCAAAGGATATTTGCTTTATAACTTCTGAAGAATTGCTACAAACATATCCAAATATGACTACTAAGGAAAGAGAAAATGCTATAACCAAAAAATATGGTGCTGTGTTTATTATGCAAATTGGTGAAAACTTGTCTAATGGTGAAGTACATGATTTAAGAGCACCTGATTATGACGACTGGGCTTTAAATGGTGACATTATGGTTTGGTATCCTGAACTTGATAGGGCAATTGAACTGTCTTCTATGGGTATTAGAGTAAATGCGGAATCTTTAAAAAGTCAGTTAAATAAAAAAGGGCTAGAGCCTACAACAAACTACCATAAAAATGTTATAGAAAATAACTATCCATTAACTATTGGAGGCGGTATTGGTCAGTCAAGATTATGTCAGTTACTTTTGCATAAAGCACATATTGGCGAAGTTCAAAGTTCTATTTGGGATGACGAAACAATTGAAGAATGTGAAAGTAAAGGTGTAGTTTTGCTTTAATAGTTAAAATTGCATAATGATATGTAGTAAATTAAAACATATTAAAATTACTAAAAGTCTGGTATTAAATAAATAGCAGACTTTTTTAATTTCAAATTTTTAAACACATTTTCTACATATTTGTATATTTAACATAAATAGATAAAAAATAAAGATAAAAAGAAAAACTTGTTGTTTCCAACAAGTTTTATTATTTTTGTATATTAAAATAAGTATTTGTATTATTCAAATGTAATGGTTGTTTTGTAATAAGGAACTTTGCCAACACTTGCTTTCATAATTTCAAGAATATTTAAAAATGGAGTAGTGCTTTCTATTAGTCCTTCAGTTTTTACAATGCCATTTGCAAGCATATTTATAGCAGATGGTATATTTTCTTTACCTTCAAGAATACCAATAAAATCAAGATTTTTGTTAAAAATAGGTGTAATATCTGTACGGATATTTTTGCAAGTAATATCATAGCCGTATAAGCCAATTTTGCCACCATTTTTAACAAGTGCTATTTGGTCATCAAGTGTTGAGTTAATATCTATATGGCAAATTGCTTTATCAACCATTTTACCACTAGTAATTTCAATGATTTTTTCCATCTTTTCGCTATCATTTACATTAATAGTGTAGTAAACACCTAGGTTTGCCGCTAACTCAAGTCTTTCGTCATTTGTGTCTATTATTATTGCAATTGCTTGATAGTAAATAGCAATTTGGGCAATAATAATGTTTTGATAACTTGCACCTTGCAAAATAATATATTCACCTTTTTCAACATTAAGTTTAGATAAAATAGTTATTGCCATAGCAATATCTTCTACAAACAATACTTCGTCATCGCTAACACCTTCTGGTATTGGATAAACACTATCAAGCGGTACGTATGCGTAATCACCCAAGTAACCATTAGAATTATAACTTCTTATTTTTAGTTCACCTTTGCTATTTTGGTCGTAAGGGGATAAAAAAACTTTTCTTCCTTGCTCTAAATTAGAGTCATAAGATTCGCTGATATAAGCAACGGCAGAACGGGCAGGAATAAGGGGATATTCAAAATCACCTTTGCCTAAAAATGCAGCAATATCAAGGCAAGATAAATTTGCTTTGATAAGTTTAACTTTTACAAAAGGCTTATCTGGAACTACTGGCTCAAAGTAAATATCTCTTTCACCAATTTGTTCAGATGTTTTGTTGGTTGTATATAATTTGTATTCTTTTGATTTAGTTAATCGCCATTCACGCATAAAAAAATACCTCTAAAATTATTTTAGCACATATTTAAATTAAATTCAAGTAATTAGCAAAAATATTCTAATGTTGACAAAATTTTCGCATATTTTTTCAAAAAACAAGTGTATATATATATTTTAATAAAAATAACTCAAAAAGTTGCTTAATATTCTTGACTAAGTTGGTAAAATTGTATATAATACTAACGTAAAATCATTTGTGAGGTGATAAAAATGAAAGAGAGTATACATCCAAATTATCACGAAGTCAGAGTTGAATGTGCTTGTGGCGAAAAGTTCGTTACTGGTAGCACAGTTGCTGGTGATGTGATTAAGGTAGATATTTGCAGTAAATGTCATCCATTCTTTACTGGTAAACAAAAGTTGGTTGATACTGGTGGTCGTATTGGTATATTTAACAAACGCTACAATAAGCAATAAACGACAAGGGGTGCGATTTATCGCACCGTTTTTGTATAAATACAAAATTTGCAATAAACTATTAGACTATATTTTATATTAAAGTATAAGCAAATAGTACTTTTTTGGTGAGATAATGAAAAACAAAAAGAAATTTCGTTCTTCAATTGGTGGTCAAGCAGTATTAGAGGGAGTCATGATGCGTGGTGAAAGTAGCATGGCTACTGCTGTTCGTGACGAAAAAGGCGAAATTCAAATAGAAAGTACTAGGTTTACTCCAGCGGCAAAAAAAAGTAAATGGAAAAGATTACCATTTATAAGAGGTGTAATAAACTTTGTTAACTCAATGATTATGGGTGTGCAAATAATTATGCGCTCAGGTGAAGTTTTTGGTGGAGAGGAAGAACCATCTAAATTTGAAAATTGGTGTTCTAAAAAATTTAATATAAATGTTATGTCTGTTATGATGTGGTTTGCAGTACTTATAGGCTTAGCACTTGCTATAGGTTTGTTTTTTGTAATACCACATTTTTCTATAGAAGGCATAAGGGCTTTGGTGGAAAATGTTTGTCACACTACAATGCCAGAGTTTTGTTATAATCTAATAGAAGGTGTTATTAGAATATTAATTTTTGTAATTTATATTTTGCTAACAAGTTTAATGAAGGAAATAAAAAGGGTGTTTAGATACCATGGTGCAGAGCATAAAACTATATCTTGCTACGAACATGGACTAGAACTAACTGTTGAAAATGTACAAAAACAGTCAACTATACATGATAGATGCGGTACTACTTTTATGTTTTTGGTTATGATAGTAAGTGTGGCACTATTTTCTATAGTAGGTATAGTACCAAATAATATTGTTACAAGCAAAATTGGTGCAGTATTTATTAAGTTACTTATTAAACTTGCACTTTTGCCGGTAGTTGCGGGTATATCTTATGAAATATTAAAGTTTTTAGCAAAATTTGATAACTGGTTTGTAAGAATTATAAAAGCACCTGGTTTATTGTTGCAAAAAATTACTACCGCTCAACCTGATGATAGTATGGTAGAAGTTGCAATTACAGCCTTTAAAACTGTGCAATTATTGGATAGTGACCCTACTGCAGAAACAAGTAAATTTAATACTAAAATTATGATAGATAAAGCAGTGCAAGAGTTAGATAACACTTTGAAAATCGATACTAATGGCAATGCTGATAGGGACTGGATAATAACTGAAGTATTAAATATTAAAAGAAGTGAAATAGAAAATTTAAAGTTTGTTTGGAGCAATGATTTTGAAAAAATGCTTGAGTTTGCAAAAGAACGCAGTACAGGCAAACCATTGCAACAAGTGTTTGGATATACAGATTTTTATGGATTAAAAATTAAAGTCAATAGTGATGTTTTGTGTCCACGACCAGAAACTGAATATTTAGTTTTGGAAGTAAATAACTTGATTAAGGAAAATAATTTTCAAAATGTGCTTGATTTGTGTACTGGTAGCGGAGCAATTGCACTTATTTTAAAAAGAGATAATCCTCAAGTTAATGTTACCGCTAGTGATATATCTGAAAAAGCCTTGATGGTTGCAAAACAAAACGCAGAAGACAATAATTTGCAGGTAGAATTTGTTACAAGTAATCTTTTTGATAAAGTAAATGGTGAATTTGATATTATTGTTAGTAACCCACCTTATATTAAAAATGAAGTTATTGGCACACTTGACCCAGAAGTAAGATTTTTTGAACCACTTATTGCTCTTGACGGCGGAAAAGACGGACTTGATTTTTATAGGGCAATAGTTAAAGATGCTAAAAATCATTTGAAAATCGGTGGTATTTTGGCTTTTGAGATAGGTTATGACCAAAAAGATAGTGTTGTAGATATAATTGAAAATTGTGAAACTGCGGTATTTGAAAATGTTATTTGCAAACAAGATTTAGAGGGTAATGACAGAATGATTTTTGCAAAATTGGCTGCAGTAAAATAATAGATAGTATTGATTAATTTGTTTGGTGGAATAGTATGTTTGAAAAATTAGAAAAAATGCTTGCAAGATTTAAGGAACTGGAAAATTTAATTGGTGATAGCAATGTTATTGCAGACCAAGAAAGGTGGCAAAAACTTGTAAAAGAACACTCAAGTCTAGAAAAACCAGTTAGTTTGTATCTTGAATATTTAAAAGCAATAAATGATATAACTGAATGTGAGGAAATCATTGGTATTGGTGACGATAAGGAAATGGTTGCACTTGCAAAAGAGGAACATTCAATTGCTATAAAAAATAGGGATAGATTAGTTGAAGAGTTAAAAATAGCCTTATTGCCAGTTGACCCTAACGATGATAAAAACGTTATTGTTGAGGTTAGACCTGCAGCAGGTGGTGACGAGTCTGCTTTGTTTGGTGCAGAACTAGTTAGAATGTATATGAGGTTTGCAGAACGTCAACGTTGGAAGATAAAAGAACTTGATATGAACTATAACGAACTTGGTGGTGTTAAAGAAGTTACATTTATGATAAGCGGTATTGGTGCTTATAGTATGCTTAAGTTTGAAAGTGGTGTTCATAGAGTTCAAAGAGTGCCGGCTACTGAGTCGCAAGGCAGAGTGCATACTTCTACTTGTACAGTTGCAGTTTTGCCAGAGCAGCCAGAAGTTAATTTTGAAATACTAGATAAAGATATAAAAGTTGATACTTACAGAAGTAGTGGTGCAGGTGGTCAGCACGTAAACAAAACAGAAAGTGCTATAAGAATTACACATTTTCCTACAGGCATAGTAGTTACCTGTCAGGACGAAAAATCACAGATTAAAAACAGAGAATCTGCAATGAAAGTGTTAAAATCAAGACTTTATGATTACTATCAAAGTGCTATAAATAAAGAGTATAGTGCTAATAGAAAATTACAGGTTGGTAGTGGTGATAGGTCTGAGAGAATAAGGACATATAACTTTCCGCAAGGCAGGGTAACTGACCACAGAATAGGGCTTACAATTTATGCTCTTGAAGATTTTTTGGACGGCAATATTTATGATATGATAACTGCATTGCAATTAGAAAATCAAAACGAAATGCTTGCTGAAATGAATGATTAAATAGTGATAAAATAATTTTTAAATACAAGTTAGTTAATATATTTTTTGGAGAATCTTATGATAAAATTTTCAAATCAAGATAATTTATTAGTTGAGAGGACTTGGAAACCTCAATTGCAGGATAATATTAATCCAGAACTTTTTAGGGATTTTTTTGATTATGAAAGCATACCAAAAGTTGCTTTTAACTTCAGACAAACTCCGCTTGATATGCCAGAGCATATATGGATAACTGATACAACTTTTCGTGATGGACAGCAGTCTACATCTCCATTTACTGCAAAACAAATTGTTGATTTATATAAACTTATGCATAAGTTGGGCGGTAAAAAAGGTATAATTCGTCAGTCAGAATTCTTTTTGTATACTGAAAAGGACAGAAAAGCAGTTCATGACTGTATGGAACTTGGCTATGAATTCCCAGAGATTACAAGTTGGATTAGAGCAAGCGAAAAAGATTTTGAACTTGTAAAAGAAATGAATATTAAGGAAACAGGTATTCTTGTTAGTTGTAGCGATTATCATATTTTTAAAAAGATGAATCTTACAAGAAAACAAGCATTGGATAAATATCTTTCTGTAGTTAAAATGGCTTTGGATAGAGGTATTGTGCCACGTTGCCATTTTGAAGATATTACAAGAGCAGATTTTTATGGTTTTGTAGTACCATTTGCCATTGAACTTATGAAATTAAGTAAGGAGGCAGGTATTCCTATAAAAATACGTGCTTGTGATACTTTGGGATATGGTGTAGGTTTTCCGGGTGTTGCTATGCCACGAAGTGTTCAAGGAATTGTTAGTGGTTTGAAGTATTATGCCGAAGTACCATCTGAATGGCTTGAATGGCATGGTCATAACGATTTTTATAAAGTGGTTACAAATGCAGATACTGCTTGGCTTTATGGTTGTTCATCTGTAAACTGCAGTTTGCTTGGTATTGGTGAGAGAACTGGTAACTGTCCTTTAGAGGCAATGGCTATTGAATATTGTCAGTTTAAAGGCACTACTGATGGTATGGATTTGTCTGTTATTACTGAAATTGCAGATTATTTTGAAAAAGAACTAGATTATGTTATACCTCCTCGTACTCCATTTGTTGGAAGAAGTTTTAATACTACAAGAGCAGGTGTGCATGCAGATGGATTATTAAAAGACCAAGAGATTTACAATATTTTTGATACAGAAAAAATACTTGGTAAACCACCTCTTGTAAGCATTGATTCTCACTCTGGTTTAGCAGGTGTTGCTTATTGGATAAATGGTTATTACGATTTAGATGAGCAGGATAGAATAGATAAAAAAGACCCAATATGTGTAAAAATTAAAGAAATAATTGATGACTTATACGCACAAGGCAGAACAACTGTTATGGGTGATGACGAACTTGATAGTTTAGTTGCTCAAATTGACCCTAAAAGACACAAAGCATTGCTTTTGCAAGCAAAATAATGTAAAATTTTGTTAAAAGTATTGAATTTTTTATTTTTCCATAGTACAATATAATTAAACAATATATATTGTGGAGGGAAATATGATTTATATTATTTGTGGAGCAAAAGGTACAGGCAAAACTAAACGTTTAATTGATAGAGCAAATACTGCTGTTATGGATGGCGAAGTTGTATTTATTACTGATTCTAATGAATACAATTTTTCTATAAAACACAAAGTTAGACTTATCAATGCTACCGACTATCATGTTGTTAGTGAGCAAGGACTTTTAGGCTTTATTAGTGGTATAGTGGCAGGCAATAGCGATATACAGCATATTTATTTAGATGGATGTCATAGAATTTGCGGTATGGATATTGCTGATATGAAATATTTCTATGAGAATTTAGGCGATTTTGCAGAAAAAGCAAATATAGATATAACAGTTGCTGTTAGTGCTGCAGAAGATAACTTGCCTGACTTTATAAAAAAATATATTTAAAACGGTTAAACACTAAAAGGCTAACCGTGGTTAGCCTTTTTTTGTATAAAAGGAGTTTTTATGCAATATGTAAGTACAAGAGCAAAAGATACTATAGTATCTAGTGCAGAGGCAATTGTAAAAGGATTGTCTGAAGATGGTGGATTATTTGTACCAAGTGAGTTTCCATCAATTACTGAGCAAGAGTTATTCTCTATGCAGGATATGGAATATAGCGAAAGAGCAGCATTTGTATTAAGCAAATTTTTATCTGATTTTTCTATTGAAGAATTGAATGATTACACAAAAAAGGCTTATGATAGATTTTACGATGGCGACCCTTGTCCTTTGGTTGCTATTGATGACAAAACTTATATTCTTGAGTTGTGGCATGGTCCTACTTGTGCTTTTAAAGATATGGCTTTAACTTTGTTACCTCATTTAATGGTTGCATCAAGAAAAAAAGTTGGAGAAACTAGCAAAACTTTAATTTTGGTTGCAACAAGTGGTGATACTGGAAAAGCAGCACTTGAAGGTTTTAAGGATGTTGAAGGCTGTGAGATAATTGTATTTTATCCGTCTGAAGGTGTATCTGATATGCAAAAACTTCAAATGCAAACTCAAACTGGTAATAATGTTTATGTTTGTGCTATTAAAGGTAATTTTGATGATGCACAAAGTGCTGTAAAAGTTATTTTTAATGATGATAAAGTAAAAAATCAATTATTGGAAAATGGCTATAAGTTATCAAGTGCAAACTCTATTAACTGGGGTAGATTAGTACCTCAAATAGCATACTATGTTTCTAGTTATGTAGATTTGCTTGCATCTGAAGATATCAAAATGGGTGACAAAATCAATTTTTGCGTACCATCTGGTAACTTTGGTAATATTCTTGCAGGTTACTACGCATATAGAATGGGTGTGCCAATAAATAAATTGATTTGTGCTTCTAACAAAAATAAAGTGCTTACAGACTTTTTTAATACAGGTAAATACGATATTAACAGAGATTTTTATAAAACAATGAGTCCATCAATGGATATTTTGATTAGTTCTAATTTGGAAAGATTATTGTTTGAGATTTCTGGTAGAAACGATAAGTATGTAGCAGAGTTAATGAATAGTTTAAAAACTAAAGGTTACTACGAAATAGACTTTGCAAACTTTAAAGAAAACGCAAATAATTTTGAAGGTGGCTATTCTAACGAGGATATGACTATGAATACCATTAGTGATTTTTATGACGAAAATGATTATTTGTTAGATACTCATACTGCAGTTGCTGTTGGGGTATATAAAGCATATAGTGAGCAAACTGGTGACAATACAAAAACAGTTATTGTTTCAACAGCAAGCCCATATAAATTCCCTCAAGATGTTTATAACGCATTGACTGGTGAAATGCTAGAAGATAGTATTAATGCAGCAGAGGAATTAGAGGAATACACTGGTATAGATATTCCTGAGCCTTTACAAAACTTGCAGTCAAGAAAAGTTAGATTTAAAGATGTAATAGAAAAAGACAAAATCAAAGAGGCTGTTTTGGCAGCAATTAAAAAATAATGTCTAATTGAAATTTGAGTTTTTGATTATAAATATTAACAAAAAATATATCCCTAATCAATGGGATATATTTTTATTGGCTTGCGAAAACCACTAGATATTCTAGTGGTACAAAAGAAGGCTTTTGCCGTTGATTAATAAAACCTCCTAATGTATAATATAGAGTGCCAACTGTATATTAAAACATAGGAGGATTTAAAAATGGACAATAAAAATAGTTTATCACACACAAAGTATAGGTGTCATTATCATATAGTATTTGCACCAAAATATAGAAGACAAGTAATATATGGTAAAATCAAAAATGATATAGGTGTTATGTTAAGAAAATTATGTGAATGGAAAGGAGTAGAAATAATAGAAGCCGAAGCATGTCCCGACCATATACATATGTTAGTATCAATACCACCTAAATTAAGTATAGCACAATTTATGGGATATATCAAGGGAAAAAGTTCAATAATGATATTTACAAATATGCAAATTTAAAATATAAATATGGAAACAGAGTGTTTTGGTGTAGAGGGTATTATGTAGATACAGTAGGAAAAAATAAAACTGCGATAGAAGAATATATAAGGAATCAGATACAAGAAGATTTAGCATATGAGCAAATAACAATGAAAGAATATATGGACCCGTTTACGGGTAGCAAAGAAAAGTAATAAATAAAAAACCGCCACTTGAGTGGCGATTAGTAACGATATGCAGTTGGCGAAATTTAAGAGGGCGGTTAGCCCTGCCTGTAATAAAGCCTTATAGGCTAAGTGCAAGCCACCAGATTATCTGGTGGTCTTGACTTTGCTTTGATTTTTGTTTTAAAAATTAGGGGGGATTAATTTTATTAAAATATACAAAAACCTTTAAAAAATCGGTACTAAATTAGTTTTATCAAAGTCTTGATAAAACATTTAATAGAGTATGGCAGTCATTTAAAGAGTTATTATAACCTATACTAATACGGCAAAGTCCGTCACTTATTGTACCTAAGTATTCGTGAATTTTAGGTGCACAATGAAGACCACTTCGTACTGCTATATTATGAGTGTTTAAAAATTCAGCAACTTCACTTGAGGAGTACCCATCAACTTCAATACTTATTACTGTAGAAGGGAAGTCTGAGTAACAAGTAATTTTTGGCATAGATTTTAATCCGTAAATAATCTCTCCTGATAAATATTTATAATGCCTATTTAATTGTATAAAGTTTGAATAGGTCCAGTCAAAGGCTTTTCCTAAAGCAATTATTCCACCAGTATTTATTGTTCCACATTCATATCCTTCGGGGTAATGGTCAGGTTGAACTAAAACATCACTTTCTGTACCAGTACCACCAAATTTAATGTGTTTTAAAACAATATCTTTTTTGATAACTAAAATACCAGTGCCTTGCATACCATGTATGCCTTTATGTCCACAAGATGCAAGCATATCGATATTTAAGTCTTGCATATTGATAGGCTCATGTCCTAAAGACTGGGCAGTATCAACAAGTAATTTGATATTGTGCTGTTTGCATATTTTGCCAATTTCACCAATTTCTTGGCTTACTCCTGTAACATTAGAAGTTTGATTTAAAATAACAAGTGTAGTATCTAATGTGATAGAATTTTCAATACTTGTAGGGGGAATTTTGCCTGTTAAATCTGGATAAAGATAACTGACTTTTACATTAAAATTGTCTTCTAAAAATTTCAATGGTCGCAGTACTGAATTATGCTCAAAAATAGTTGTTATGACATGTGAGGCTGGCTTTACAAAACCTAATATTGCCATATTTAGTGCTTCAGTACAATTGTTTGTAAAAATAACTTCGTAATCGTCATTTGCACCCAAACGATTTTTTATATGTTCACGAGTAAGCAATACTTTTGTTGCAGTTTTTATGCAGTCTTTATGACCACTTCTTCCGCTATTGCAAGAATTAAGTACAAAGCGGTTATATTCTTCAATTACGCATTTTGGTTTGAACCTAGAGGTTGCCGAATTATCAAAATAAATCATAAATACTCTCCTAAAAACATAGTATGCAGTAACTCTTTTTTTGTGTTAATCATTTAATGTTATAGGAACTATTTACATATTATTCAAGGGAGGTAATGTAATGAATATAATAATTGCATTTAAAGCCCGTAGCGATAGTTTGAAATTTAGTGAGTTGTTACGAAAAGGAGGGGTTCCTTCTACAATTATCAACACTCCACGTGAGTTATCTGTTGGATGCGGACTAAGTGTTAGTGTAGAACAAAAATACAGAGAGTATGCGCTAAAAGCCTTAAACGCTTTTGACAAAACGACATACATTGGGACATATCAACTAATGAAAAGTGGTGCAAGAACAATAGCAGTTGCTATAAGATAAAAAAGGTGCGAGTAATCGCACCTTTTAAAATAGTAACATTTTTTAAATTTGTAGAATAAGTTAAACTTGTATTGAATATTTTAACTTTTGGATAATCTTTATTAATTATTATATATTTTATGTTTTATATTATTTAAAAATATAAAAAATACTTGAAATAACAGCAAAAGTATGTTACAATATTTTGTTGTAGACTATATTTAAAGGGGAATTATATGGATATTGAAATAATTTTGGAAAAATTAAAAAAAATTCATAGTAATCCTGTTTGTGAACTTGAATATGATAATCCATTTCATTTGCTAATTGCAGTTATTTTATCGGCACAATGTACTGATAAAAGGGTTAATAAAGTTACTCCTGCATTGTTTGAAAAATGGCAAACTCCGGAGCAATTTGCAAGTCTTACTGCAGAAGAATTGATACCTTACATTAAATCTTGTGGTTATTATAATAGCAAATCAAAATCAATTATTGAGGCAGCAAAAAGCATTGTTACTGATTTTAATGGCATAGTGCCACAAACTGTTGAAGAGTTAATGACTTTAAGAGGAGTAGGTAAAAAAACTGCAAATGTAGTATATGCTGTTGCCTTTGGTGGAGATGCTATAGCGGTTGACACTCATGTAAGACGTGTTAGTAACCGATTAGGTTTGTCTAATAGCAATGATGTTTTAAAAATAGAAAAAGATTTAAACAACCTTTTTCCTCAAACTGAATGGTCTACTTTGCATCACTTGTTAATACATCATGGTAGATACGTTTGTATGTCAAGAAACCCTAAATGTAATGAATGTATTTTGAATAGTGAATGTAAATATTTTAATAGCAATAAAAAATAATTTAATCAAGTTGAATTTATTAAGGTGAGAGTAAATGAATAAAATTTTAAAGAAAAGACAACTGAGTGAAAATGTCAATGAATATGTGGTTGAGGCGGCAGATGTAGCAAAACATGCTCGTCCTGGTCAGTTTATTATTTTAAGAGTAGATAGTGATGGTGAAAGAGTACCTTTTACTATTGCAGATACTGATAAAGACAATGGAAGCATAACCATATTAGTGCAAACAATTGGTATGACAACTTATAAATTATCACTTTTGAATGAGGGTGATTATATCCACGATTTTGTTGGACCACTTGGTAATCCTACAGAACTTTCAGAGTATAAAAACATTGTGCTTGTTGGTGGCGGAATAGGTAGTGCGGTAATTTATCCACAAGCAAAATTTAGGCATAATAGTGGCTTAAAATGTGATGTTATTGTTGGAGCAAGAAACAAAGATTTGCTTGTGTATGAAGATGAGTTTAGAGCAAACTCAGATAATCTTTATATTGTGACAGATGATGGCAGTTATGGAGAAAAAGGGTTTGTTACAAACAAACTAGAAGTACTTATAAAAGAGGGCAAAAATTACGACTGTGTGTTTGCTGTAGGTCCAGTTATGATGATGAAAGCAGTTTGTGATTTAACAAAACAATATGGGATAAAAACTGTTGTTTCTATGAACTCAACAATGGTAGATGGTACTGGAATGTGCGGTTGTTGCAGACTTACTGTTGGTGGGGAAACAAAATATGCTTGTGTAGACGGACCAGAATTTGATGGACACCAAATAGACTTTATGGAATCTGTAAACAGAAGTAAATTTTACAAAGAGCATGAGTGTGAATGTTATAAGAGGGAGTTGGAGAAAAATGGTAAAAACTGAAAGAAATAAGGTTATTACAAGACCTAGTGAAATCAGGGTAAAAGATTTTGAAGAGGTATCTCAAGGTTTTACATACGAACTTATGAAAGCAGAGGCAGAAAGGTGCATTAATTGTAAAAATGCTCCTTGTACTGCTGGTTGCCCTGTTGGTGTAAAAATACCTGAATTTATACAATGCTTAAAAAATGATGATTTAGATGGTGCTGTTAAAATTATTAAACTTGATAATAATTTACCTTCAATTTGCGGCAGAGTTTGCCCTCAAGAAAAACAATGTGAGGATAAATGTATACGCAAATTAAAATTAGGCGGAGCAGTAGCAATAGGCAGTTTGGAAAGGTATGTTGGTGACTATGCTTTGGCTGATAATAAAGTTGCCACACCACCTACAAAAAAAATAGACTATAAAGTTGCAGTTATAGGTAGTGGTCCAAGTGGACTTACTGTAGCAGCAGACTGTGCTAATGCAGGGCTTGATGTTACTATTTTTGAGGCTTTTCATGAGGCGGGCGGTGTGTTAGTTTATGGTATACCAGAATTTAGACTACCAAAGGAAGAAATAGTTAAAAAAGAAATTAATAAGTTAATTGAATTGGGCGTAAAAATTAAATACAATACTGTTGTGGGTAAAACTATAAAAATTGAGGAATTGATAGAAGAATTTGATGCAATTTTTATTGGTACAGGTGCAGGTTTGCCGTCATTTATGAATATACCGGGTGAAAATTTGAATGGGGTATACAGCGCTAATGAATTTTTAACTCGTGTGAATTTAATGAAAGCCTTTAAAAAGGATTCTGATACACCAATATATGTTGGCAAAAATGTTGCTATAGTTGGTGCAGGTAATGTTGCCATGGATGCAGCAAGGACAGCAAAAAGACTAGGTGCAGAAAATGTTTATATTGTATATAGACGTTCTAAAGAGGAAATGCCTGCTAGAATTGAAGAGATAGAACATGCTATAGAAGAGGGAATTCAATTACAACTTCTTACAAATCCAACTAGAATATTGGGTGAAACAAGTGTTGAAGGTATGGAGTGTGTGAAGATGGAGTTGGGTGAGCCTGACGCAAGTGGTAGAAGAAGACCAGTTGAAATTAAAAATTCCGAATATATTTTGAATGTTGACGAAGTTATAATGTCTATAGGCACTAGACCTAATCCGTTGCTTACAAGAGAATTTGCAGAATTGCAAACAACTAAACGTGGCACACTTATTATAAATGAGGAAACTCAAGAAACAAGTGTAAATAATATTTTTGCTGGTGGAGATGCTGTTACAGGTGCGGCTACAGTTATACTTGCAATGGGTGCAGGTAAAAATGCTGCTAAAACTATAATTGCAAGGGCTAATAGTAAAAATATTTGACAAAAAAAGAAAATAAAAGTTTAACTATAGTTTTGCTGTTTGAATTTAAACTGATTTTGTGTTAATAATTTAATAGAAAATCCTTGGTGGTTTGCTTTTAGTCAATGATAGTCTGTTACTATGGTAACAAGATTATTTAACATAGGAAAAATGAATTAGTACCGATTTTCGGTAAAAAATAGGAGTTATTATGTTTTTGGATATAGCGACAATTTTTGTTAAAGCGGGTAATGGCGGTGATGGTGTTGTTAGTTTTCATACAGAAAAATATGTCGCACAAGGTGGACCAGATGGTGGCGATGGTGGTAATGGCGGAAGTATTATTTTTGAAATAGATAAAAACGCATCTACACTAATGGATTTTAAATATGCTAAACATTTTAAAGCAAAAAATGGTGAGAATGGTTCAGCAAAAAGGTGCAGAGGAAAAAATGCACCTGATTTAATAATTAAAGTGCCAAGAGGAACTGTTATAAAGGACAAGCAGTCTGGTAGAATTATTGTAGATATGTTTGACGAAGATAGCAGATATGTTTTGGAAAGAGGTGGTTTAGGCGGTAAAGGTAATGCAAGATTTGCAACTGCTACACGAAAAGCACCACGTTTTTGTCAAAAGGGAGAGAAAAAAGAGGAAAGAGAACTTACTCTTGAGTTAAAAACTATTGCAGATGTTGGCTTAGTTGGATTTCCAAATGTAGGTAAGTCTACATTACTATCTGTTTGCTCTGGTGCTAAACCAAAAATTGCAAATTATCATTTTACAACTCTATCACCTAATATTGGTGTTGTGCAAAGATATGGTGATGTGTTTGTAATGGCAGATATTCCGGGACTTATAGAGGGTGCTAGCGAAGGTGCTGGACTTGGACATAATTTTTTAAGACATGTTGAAAGAGTTCGACTAATAGTGCATATTGTTGATATTTCTGGAATTGAAGGAAGAGACCCGTACGAAGATTATTTACAAATCAATAAAGAACTTGTAAATTATGATGCAAAACTTGGCGATGTTCCACAAATGGTTTGTGTAAATAAACTTGACTTAGTGCAAGACGAAAATGTAGTAAGTGAGTTTGAAAAGAAAATTGGCAAAAAAGTTTATCCAATAAGCGCTATTATGAGAAAAGGTGTAGACGATTTAATAAACGATATTTTTGATAAGTTGGAAGAACTTCCTAAAGCAGAGCCTTTAGAGTACGAAAAGTTTTATTATGAAGAGGAAGACAAAAATTCTTTCCATATTTTCCAAATGGAGGACGGGGCATATTGTGTTGAAGGTGGTTTAATAGATATGCTTATAAGGAATGTTATTTTGTCTGAGTATGAATCTTTTAGATACTTCCAAAAATGTCTTAAAGAAAAAGGTGTTATTTCTAGTTTAAGAAAGCACGGAGCAAAAGAGGGCGATATTGTGCGTATTGCTGATATAGAATTTGAATTTGTAGAATAATGAGAGGTATATATGACAAGTAAACAAAGAGCATATTTAAGAAGTCTTGCAATGACAATGCCACCAATTGTTAATATTGGCAAAAATGGTGTTATAGATTCTGTCATTGCTGAAGTTGATAACTTGCTTGAATGTAAGGAATTAATTAAGATTTCTGTTTTGAAAAATAGTGACTTAGGTGCAAAAGATATAGCAGAGTGTTTGGCAGAAGAAATTAATGCTACAATAGTGCAAACTGTTGGTAGTAAAATCACTTTGTACAGAGTATCAAAAAAGGATGATATTAAGCACATTCAATTACCTCAATAAAGGAGACTTATAATGATTGAACAACTACCTGTTTTACCGCTACGTGCGTTGACTCTTTTTCCAAATACTTCTATTTCTATTGATGTTTCAAGGGAAATGTGTGTTGATGCAATTAAGTTTGCGGTGGATAATAAATTAAAAATTGTAGTTTGCTGTCAGATAGATGCTGCCTGTGATAAGCCATTGGCGGAAGATTTATTTAGTGTTGGCACATTAGCAGATATTAATAAAATTTTAAAGATGGACGAAAACACATATCGAGTACTTCTTGATGGATTATGTAGTGTAGATATGGTGCAATTTATTCCTAATAATGATTTTTTGATGGCAAGTGTTGAAGAGAGAACTAATACTGGTGAAATGTCTGAAATAGATTTTATTGCAAATAAAACTTTTATTTTAAAGACAATGCAAACGCTTGCAACAAATTTTGAAAAAGTATATCCAAAGCATATAAGAACTACGCTAGAAAAATGTGAAGATGCAAATATACTTTCTACACTTGCAGCAGGGTTAGTTAGTCAAAACACTCACAAACAAAAATTGCTTTCTGAACGCGATATTAACAAAAAGTTTGAAATAATTTGTGATATGCTTACAGAGGAGTTGGCCTATGTTGAAGCAATTTACAATATAGAAAAAAAAGTTCATGATAAAATAAATACTACTAATAAAGAATATTTGTTACGTGAGCAAATTAAAACACTTAAGGAAGAACTTGGTGAAAAAGATAATGATGTTTATGCAGAGTATTCTGATAAAATAGAAAAACTAAATGCAAATGAAGATATTAAAAATAAATTGCAAAAAGATTTAGACAGATATAATAGAATGAATGAATCTGCCCCAGAGTCTAGTATTATTCGTAATTATCTTGACTGGGCTTTAGAATTGCCTTGGAATAATATGACTGCAGATAGTAGTGATATGAAAACAGTTATTGAAACACTTAACAGAGACCATTATGGTATTGAAAAGGTTAAAAAAAGAATTGTTGAGTATCTTGCAGTACGACTTATGACTAATGGAAATAGCAAAGGCACAGTACTTTGTTTAGTAGGACCTCCGGGTGTTGGTAAAACAAGTATTTGTAAGTCAATTGCTTCTGCTTTAAATAAAGAGTTTGTGCAGTTGACACTTGGTGGTGTACATGACGAGGCAGAAATTAGAGGTCACAGAAAAACATATATTGGTGCTATGCCAGGCAGAATTTTAAGTAATCTTGCAAAATCAAAAAGTAATAATCCGTTATTTTTACTTGATGAAGTAGACAAAATAACACGAGATATGAGAGGTGACCCTTCTGCTGCATTGCTTGAGGTATTAGACCCAAATCAAAACAAGACTTTCCGTGATAATTATTTAGAATTACCTTATGATTTATCTAATGTAATGTTTGTTTTAACTGCAAATGATTTAACAGAAATGGATAAACCACTTTTAGATAGACTTGAAATTATTGAAATGGAAGGTTATACACTAGAAGAAAAGGTTGCAATTGCTACACAATATTTAGTGCCAAAACAGGCAAAAGAGCACGGATTAGATGTTAGTAAATTGTCAGTTACAAAAGCCGCCATAGTGGAAATTATAGAAGGCTATACACGTGAGTCAGGGGTTAGAGAGTTAGAACGTCAAATTGCAAACATTTGCCGTAAAATTGCGTATAATATTGTTATTAAATCAAATGGCGATACCTCAAAAATGGTACACGATAAAAAAATTATAGTAACTCCTAAAAAAGTTAGCGAAATGCTTGGGGTGAGAATTTTTTCTGAAAAGGAAAACAACACTCAAGGTGCAATTGGTAAAGTTGTAGGTCTTGCTTGGACTATTTTTGGTGGTGAAACTTTGAATATTGAAGTTTGTATTATGCAGGGTAAAGGAGACCTTAAACTAACCGGTAAATTAGGTGAAGTTATGAAGGAATCTGCTATGATAGCAATATCCGTAGTTAGAGCAAGAAAAAAGGAATTGGGCATCGAAGATAACTTTTTTGAAACTCATGATATTCATATCCACGTGCCAAAAGGTGCTACACCTAAAGACGGACCTAGTGCAGGTATAACTATTACGACTGCAGTATTATCTGCAATTTTGGGCAAAAAAGTTAAAGATAGTTTGGCAATGACTGGTGAGATAAGTTTAAATGGTGATGCTTTGGCAATAGGTGGTGTAAAGGAAAAATCACTTGCTGCACATAGAATAGGTATAAAAACTATTATTATTCCAAAACAAAACGAAAAAGATATTTTGGAATTGCCAGATAGTGTTAAAAAAGATATTAACTTTATAATGGTTGATAATATAGAACAAGTTTGGAAAGAAGCAATTTTTTACGAAAATTAAATTATAATAATATTGATTTTAGTAATTAAAAATAAGATATACAAAGGAGGGTAGAAGAATGAAAATAAAAAGTGCAAAATTTATAACTTCAGTTGCAGATTATAATAAATTACCCACTTTGTCAGCGCCGGAAATTGCAATTGCAGGTAAGTCTAATGTTGGCAAATCATCTTTTATAAATATGCTTGCTAATATTAATAGACTTGCAAAAACTAGTTCCACTCCAGGTCGTACTAGATTACTCAACTTTTTTGATATTAATGATGCTGAATTAACATTGGTAGACTTGCCTGGTTATGGCTTTGCTAAAGTTAATGATAGTGAAAAGGAAAAGTGGAGTAACCTTATTGAAGGCTATTTTGCAAAAACACAAAACTTAATTAATGTGTTTGTTTTAGTAGATGTAAGGCATGAACCTACCGCTCTGGATAAACAAATGGTTGCATATCTTCATCATTATAATATACCTTTTACTTTAATTGCAACTAAAGGGGACAAACTAAGCAAGGCACAAATTCAAAAACAAAAAAGTGTAATTGCAAAAACTTTTGCTGTAACACCTGCTAATATTTATGTTACTTCTGCATTATCAAAAAGTGGTGTGGATAGTGTATTAGAAAGAATTGAAAATATTATTACTGCAAACAATGAAGATGTAGATTTTTAAAATATTAATATTAATTTAAATAAAAATACGCACTAAAAAAGTGCGTATTTTTTTGCAAAACTAACTGAAAATCGGTATTAATTTAATTTTTTTATAAAATTATATATATTATCTTGTATGTTTACATATAATTAATAGATAGTAAAATTATTGCTATTCACATAAAAAGATTATTTATCATAATATATTATGACTATATAGGGAGGTGAAATAAATGTCTTTTTCAAATAATTGTAAACCAGAGAGAATGCCGGGTCCTATCACAGGCAACCCACTTAATGGACTTACTGACAGAGCATCTATACAAGTACAAAAAATATTTGATGCATGTATGAAACAGGAGACTTTAACTGACGAGCAAATAGTTGTTACTAATTTGACTCCATCTACATACACTGCGCCATTAACATTTGTAAGTGCAAAAAGTACAACTGATGTTACTGTAAATAACTTAACAATAATTGACGTTCCAGATAGCAAATGCTGTTCTAGAGTTACTGCAAACATAGTAATTCCATTATCAGTAGTTATGCTTGATGCAAATGGCACTCAAGTTGTTGGTACATCTGAAATAACTATACCAAAGGATATTTTAATGTGCTTAACACAAGGCTCTGTAACACCAAGCAGAATAGTTGCTGAAGCATATGTAATATCACCAAATGGTAGATTTGTTACATCTGGCGATGATAGTGCAACTTTTGCAATAACTGCATGTGTTACAACTATAATGAAAGTTATTATGGATGTTCAATTGTTAGTACCAACATACGGATATACTTATATCCCACCATGTCAAGAGTACAGTCAAGATGTTTGCGATGGTGTATTTGACTTACCGTTATACCCACGCGAATGTGGCAAAGATAATTGTAATATGAATTAATAAAAAAGGATAAAGCCGAATTTATATTTTGTTTTATTGGCAAATTTTGTAAATTCGGCAAATACCTTTTTGTTTTTTAATTACATAATTTTACTTAAGAATAATTTTGATACTTTAATAATATTGTGTAATGCTTAGTGAGTAAGCATTATTTATATGCTACAAAATTTTTATTTATCAACTGGTTCGGAAAAGTTTGTCCCTTACTGCAATTGCCGTAAGGGATTTTTGGGTGTATTATTTAATTTTAACAATTTTATTGCCATTATCATAAAATTTATATTCGTAAAAATTATTATCTGAATTTAAATAAATATCATTTCTGCCATTAATATACCAAACATTAAAATTAAAATTTTGATATATTTTTGATAATTGATTTTTTATGTTTAGCATTAACTCATCATAAATATCACTCTCAGCAATAGTATTAAAAATTTTTAGTTTTGTGTGGTTAATAAGAGTTTGCAAAATCTCCCAGCCTTCTTTTTTATTAATATTATATGGCATAAATCCAAAATCAATATATATTTTAGCCGCAAGCCAAGAATTAGTTTGTGTATGCAAAAGTATTTTGTCATATCCTAACTCTTTTGCTATTTGTACCACTTTATAAAGTAAAGGCTTGGATAATTTTTTTCCTTGAAATTCTTTTTTTATGGCAAACCAGTCAATAACTACTTTATAATCACCCTCAATGTGAGGGGATAGTGTTGCTGTTGCAACTTTATTACCTGTTTTGTCACAAATAAAAATTAATCTTCTATTAAGTTTAGGTAAAGAATCACCATAAAAATTTTTAAAAGTATCTGTTGCTTCTTTGTACTGATTAAATTCACCAGTAGATATATGAATATCAATCCAGTCTTTTATTTCCTTGCAGTCATTCCAAAACTTAAAATAAAAACCTTCATGCAATGGATATTCGTTGATATTATTTAAATTATCCAATGTCATCACTAAATCATAATATTTTATTGTTGGTTCAAATGTTTTTATGTTATACATAACTTATTTATAATTGAAAATTTTCTGTTAAAATGTTTTTTGTTGGAAAAAACTCACTCAAACCAATAGCAGTAATTTTTGCTGTAAATGGCTTAAAATTCTTTTTTATCACCAATAAAAAGGGTAGTATGAGGATAAAATTTGTATCCATCTGCATAATTTCCATTAAATAATATTTGTATATTATTTAGCATTTTATTTTTTGTTGGGGATATGAAAAGTACATGTTTTTCAAAATGACCGATTTTTGATAATTTTATATCAAAACTTAATTGTTCAATAGATATTTCTTTTATTCTTTTTTCAAGTTCAGTCTGTTTATCTAAAGGAAAACTGCCAAGTGTTATATGAAAAGGAATATCAGTAGTGTGAGTACTAATAAGATTATTATTTATTAATAAATTTTGTAATTGGTTTAGTTTATTTTGTGTCTCATCATCAAAAATAACATAAACTGCTAAAAACTTTTCTTTCATATTATAATTATTTAAGTAAAACTCCAATAAAATTATATTTATTTAAATTTTGACTTTTGTTTAGTTGTATTTTTATTCTATTTCTTTTGATTTTTTCCAATAATCTTGAAAAATTTCTTTATAGTGATTATAAATTTCTTGAGAATGAAAACCTACACCAAAATTATCATAATGGCTATACCCAAAATTTTCACTAGATATAAAAACTGTTCTAGGCTCTAAAATATTGGCATTAATTTTGTCATAATGTTTAATTCGTATTTTGGGATATGCAGTTTTTAACATTTTTGCATTTTCGTAGTTATCAGAATTACAAATTATAAAAATATCATAAGGTCGTTTATCAAAAATATTTTTGATATAATTTTTTTCATCATCTAAACTTTCAGTAGGGCATTTATCATATCTTGTTTGAAAACTATGCGTCATTATGATAAGTTTGCCTGAACTTTTGCCTAATTGCGATAGTTTAGTTGCCCATGTGCTGCCTTGTTTAAACAATTTAATATCATCACATTTAGTTGCAGTTCCACCATTATCTGTTGTGTATTTCATTTTGATTATCCTTTTTATGTTAAGATAGCATTTTTAATATTGCTCAATAAAGCACATATTATGATAAGTCTTTATATTAATAATTAATTTTAACATATATTTAGTTAAAAAGCAATATGTGCTTTAAATAGTGTTAAAAATATAATTACTATTGATTTTGTTTAATATTTATAGTAAAATAAAATTATTATTAGTGATAGGAGTTTTTTATGAGTTTAAATTATATTGATATTAAAAACAATTATTTTGATAAAAGAGATTGGGAAAATCCAGTAGAGGAAAATCTTTATGATTTATTAATGGGCAAGAAAATGCAACTAAATAGTGGTTCATATATTTATTTTGTTGTATTATATAATAAAGATTATAGTTTTCAATTTAATCAAGATTTATATGAATTATTTTTTAATCGTAGAGTTATAAAAAAGGGTAATAGTAAAGGTAAATTATTTAGAAAAACTAATAAACTAGTTTCTGATTATTATAATAAATTTTGCACATTGCGTTGGAATTTTTACAAAAAGAGTAGTGATATACTTTATATAGGAAAGTCAGAAAGAAAAAATAATGCACGTATTGATGAGTATGTAAAAACAGGTAGAAAAATACTTGATTTGCAACAAAGAACTATTAATTTAAATTTACCTAAAGCACAAAATCATCTAGGAGGCAGTGCTATTTGGCAAATTGGAGATATAAACCAGCAAGATATTGATTGCTATAAAAATTTTAAAATTATTGCAATTGAATCAAAAAATAGTCACATTTCTATGCTTGAAATGGAGCATGATTTATTAGATATATTTGAAATAACATTAGGTTGCTTGCCAGTTGCTAATCGTAAAAAATAGTTATAATTTGTTTTTTTAAAATATTTTTTAAATTTTATGTTAAAGAAACACCCCCAGCAAATAATTGGTGGGGGTGTTATATGTATTTATTAAGGTTTTTCTCTGCCGCCACCAATTGGTGTAAGTTTTCCCCATGTTAGAGGACCAACTATTCCGTCAGGGACTAAGTCATTTTCTTGTTGAAATTGTTTTACAGCAATTTCTGTATTATTACCAAAAATACCATCTGCAGTACCAGCAGGATATAATTTTGCAACTAATTTTTGTTGTAGATAACGAACATAAACACCTCTACTTCCTCGTCTTAATAAAGGTAATTTACTATCTTGCATCATTAATGTTCGCCAAGTATTTCTGCCAACTATTCCATCTACAGCAAGGCTATTATCTCTTTGGAATTTCATTACCGCGTTTTGAGTTCCACTTCCAAAAATTCCATCAACTGTTAAAGCATTACCATACAAATTTAAATATGACTGCAAAAATTTTACTACATTTCCACGATTACCATATCTAATAGTAGCCATTTGAGTGTAGTTTATATCAGCAATATAATTTACATTCAAATTTTTACATTCGCCAATTGCACCACCATTTCCGCATGCCTTTTGAAAATCAGGGTCCATCATTAGTTTTGCTTCATTAAAGTTAGTCATAAAACCACATTCGGTAACAACAGCAGGGCAGTTAACACTTGATAACATACCTATTCTGCTTAGAGTGCCAATTCCCAAATTTTTTGTAGTTATTTCTTCATCTAAACCGCTTGAAACATCGTATGCAAGTAATCTGCTATTATTTGCAAATCTATTTTCATTTGAGTAAAAGACTAGATATCCATTAGTATCAGAAAATGCTAAATCGTTACCTATTGCGTTGTAAGCATAAGTTACTAAATTAGTTAAATTTTGCCTATTTGCTCGTACTACTCGGTTATTAATTGAAATATCATTAAATTCTGGTTTTATATCATAAACATTAAATCCAGTACGCAAACAAGCAATCATAAAATAGTATTTTGCTGGTCGGTTAAATTCATTTTCATAAAAACTTCTGTTTACGTATGGCATAATAGGTGTACGTTTGCCTGGTGTTGCAGGATTTATTCCATGTTCATCGTTTGCTCCTATGTAAAAATTTTCCGCATAAGCCATTTATATTTCCTCCATTTTAATATAATATATTTTATGCCTA
>CAJTNW010000002.1:49515-61264 GCA_910577795.1 uncultured Christensenella sp. | reverse complement strand
TTATCTTGTGATAGGATACAATTTTAAGTGAATTAGCAAATAAAAAAGCCACAAAAGTGGCTAGATTAATAATTACGATTATATATTTTTAATTTGATTTTGCATTTTTGTAACTAATAAGAATATGATTTATACTAAATATTATTGAAAAAATTATAAGTGGAATATTTGCTAATACAATGCTACTAAATATAAATATTATTGATGGTAGTATTGATAAGGTTAGTGCTTTTAATTTATTGTTTTTTGACCAACAGATTATCCAAAATAATATGTACAAAAAACATAGTATACCATTTACTGATAAATACGCAACCAGAGCATCTTTGAACCAAAAATTAAAATAGGTGTATGGAATGTTGAATATCATAAAAACCATGCAACCATAGCGACCTATTTGCTCTAAAACAATCGCTACTTTATTATTGTAATTATTAATAAAATCATTTTTATGAGTTATTGCATAAATAATATTTGGTATCATAATAATACTAATAATTATTAACCCGTAGTAATTAAACCATTCCATAAATTATGTTAGTCTGAAAAATTATGCAAGTAATTGCAATGCTTTTTTATAAAGTGGGTCAAACTCACAGCCACAACTACCACATTCCTTATCAGCCTGCTTTATTGCACTTATTAATTCAGGTTTGTTTGAGTCTCCATTTAGCCATTGCTTTGCTGGTATAGCAATCAAATCCCATCCAGATGCTGCAAATTTTTCCATAATTTCTTTAAGTTCCATATTAGTTTACCTCTAATAATAATTTATCATATTATTTATTTAATGTCAATGTATAAATTTTATAACCATTTAGTCAAAATATTACATTTCAATAGTCTCTATTTTTAAATCACAATAATATTCTGCTGTATTGCATTTAAATTTCAACACGCAATAATCAGGGTCGGTTACACCTTGTTTATAAAACAAACTATCGCCAAAACGCCATATTTTGTCTTTTGTCGCTTGGTCGGTGCAGACTTCCATTTCACCTGTTATTGCAACACCTTGATATTTTATTTTTCCACGTTTATAAAAATATATACAAGCCTTATTGTTTGCGGTGTATTGTTTAACTTTATTGGAAGATGTGTTAGTAGAAAAATAAATTTCGTTTCCGTCTATTAGGCGAGGGGCAAGCATAGCACGTATTATAGGAAAACCTTGCTCATTGATAGAAGCAATAAAAGCAGTTTTTTGTTTTGATATAAATTTAAAAATTTGTGTTTTATCCATAATTTTTTCCTTGGTAGTTAAGATTGCTATATTAATATTAGCATACAAATTTAAAATTTAGCAAGTATTATAAAAGAATTTGTTTGTAATATTAATTATTTAATTTTAAATATATATTGTTTTTTATAAGATATTATGCTATTATAATAGTAGAAATTAAAATTAGATTTTAATGATAAATTGATTTTTAATTATACATAAGATAAAAGGAGATTTGTAATGGCAAGAGGTATTATCTATATTATGTCCACTATTGTTGATGGTTTAATAAAAATAGGAAAAACCACTGATTTTGAAAGTAGAATGAGAATTTTGGAAAACAATGGGTATCATAATATAACCGGCTTAAAAAGACAATTTGCAATAGAAGTGGATGATTATGATGAAAAAGAAAGTCTTATTCATAATATTTTTAGTAAAAGCCAGATTAATGATAGTGAACTTTTTTCTGTAGATATTGATTTAGCAAAACAATTATTGTCGGCATTTGATGGGAAAATGATTTATCCAAAGGAAAATAAGGAGAAAATATTTAATAAAGCGACTGATGCTGTTATAATTAAAGAAGAAAGACGTTTTTCTAATAGACATCATTTTAAAGGAGTTAAGTTTCATTCTAGTTTAACTAATAAGTGTTATTATACTAAATCTAATGAAAAAGGCACATTAAGTATTTATGAAGTTGAAGGTGATATTGAAGTGCCAAATAATAGTACACCATCTAAAAAACAAATTGTTTTACAGGCAGTTAAAGATTTAAATATACCAAATAATGAGAATGAAACATTATATCAATTAGTTCATAAATTAGAAAAAATATTAATTAAGTAAATATTTTGTATTTGAACATTTATAACTAATCTGTATCTATTAATTATATAAAAAATAAACCAAACTTAAAAAATGAGTTTGGTTTATTTTTTAGCAGGCGGCTTTTTTGTCATTTGTTTTTTTGCTGTAGTAGGATGTTTTGGTACTGTATTAACGGCTTTGTTGACTACTGTTTTTTTATTATTTTGAGTGTTTACTTTTTTATTAGTTCTTTTGTCTGTTTTTTTGTTTCATAAAAACTATTTTACCATAACAAATATTTTTGTCAATGTTAACTAAGAATATATTAATAAGTTAATATATAAATCCATAAATAAAAATGTATATAGTGAAAAGGGGCACTATTTACATTGATGTATTAATTTTAAATATCAAATACAAAACTTTAAAGTAAAACTTGTATTTTTTCTCAGTTATTTTTCATTTTCATTGTTCAAAATTATACAATGACGTGGCTTTTTAGGGTTCCATTTAATACTAATTTGTTCGCCTTCCTTATAGTAATAATTTTTGCTATATCCTATTGTTTTTTTATCACCAATTTGTATTTTAACCTTATAAACAGTGCCAAGAACTTTTCTTGATTCATAAGTGCTTCTTGAACCAGAAGATATGTAGCGAGAAGAAAGCATAGAAGATGCAATTACTTCACCAGTTGTTTCAGTTGCGTTTTTATCTTTTTTTACTGAAAACATTGCTATTTTGCGGTAAAGGACCATAAAAATTAATGTTAAAAGTATTACACCACCAAAACCAACAATAATTCCAATAAAACCTTCTTGCAAATATTTTTCAAAAACTTTAGACAAAAAGTAAGGAACTAATACTAGACTTGCTAAAAATATTATAACACCAATTGTGCAGCCTATAGTTTGTGTCTTAAAGGTATTTAGCCATTGTTTGCCCATAAATTTAGCCTCAGATATATCTCTGTCAAGACCAGTTTTGTTTTCGTTGATTTCAATAAATTCGTCATTCAAATTTTTTTCATTATTATCTGTTTGTAAATCATCGTTTTTATTATTTTCCATATACATATAATTACCTGCCTAAATATTAATTTTTTTATTATTGTATTATAGTATTAATTCATAATGTATGATATAAAAATTTTAGTAGAGTAGTTAATATCTAATAATCTTTTGTTTTGCAAGTTTAGTATATTTTGTAACAAATTCGGTTTTTGCATCTGTATAAGCATCTCTGTTATGTTCAAACTTTTTCCACAATTGCAATTTTAATTTTTCATATTCTTTTGCAATTTTTGGGTTATTGTTCAAATAATCACAAAAATAAACTTCGTCAATATCATTATTTAATCTTAAATGTAAATGAAATACTTTTTCTTCAAATCCGTTTTCTGTATAGCCCTTATTTAAAGATATTCTGTTTTCGGCTTTAGACATAATTAAATAGCAATTATTTTGCAAAATTTTTGCTACTTGTTGCATAACTTCTAAGGAATTTACAACTATAAGTATATCTATAATAGGCTTTGCCATTATTCCATTAATAGCAGTGCTACCAATATGATAGTATGTAGTATCCGCTGGCAATATACCTTTTAATATTTTAACTTCTTCATTGTACCAATTTTCCCAAGCAAAATTATGCTCCGCCAAAACAATAGGGAATAACTGCCACAACTCCTCCAAAGTCATTTCATTCAATCTTTTCATAAATAAATTATATCATTAATAAATGCTAATGTCAAAAGTAATTTATAAACACATTTTTGTGAAACACTCTAAAAAATAATTCTGTTGCAATTATGTCACATGTTAATATTTTTTTCAGTTATTTATATTTATAAAGTTTTTTATGTTGTATAGTTTTATTATACTATCTTATAGTAGTTAACACGCAGTAATTAAATAACCAAAAAAAATTATTATGATTCAGGCTACTAATAAAATAAAAAATCCTACAACAAAATGTGCAATTATTTTTGTACTAATTTATTTTGGCATGTTGATTTTAATGAGTTAATGTTTTCTTAATAGACTTATATTTACTACAATAATTTTTTTTCAATTATTATCGTTTCAATGTAATAATGACAATTATAACATTTAGCATAGTAACACTAGTTGTAAAAACTAATTCATAATTTTTTATTCTTTGCTAATTTGTTTTATTATGTTATTGTAGTAGATGAGGTAAGGGACATTTTAACTTGAATAACATAAAAATAACTACACCAAAAAATAATACGAACCCGTTTTTAACAAATTGATTCGTATTATTTAATTGTGTTGGAGAAACAATAAATCTAAAACGGATTAATCTATGCTAATAAAAATTTATTGTTTTATTATTTTTTCAAATCTGAAAAAATAATCTCCGCCTGTGCGGCCGCTAATTCAGTATCTAATCTGCATTACAGACAGATTGCTGATTGCAACCGCATATCATATCATCGGGGATACTCGTATCTTTATGGTGTAGATTGAAAAATTCCACAGCATGGAATCCCAGACGGTTGATATAAAAATGCATGTTTCTTTTTTCAAAATACGGGGTGCACGTTTCCCATATATTTGTTTGTGGATACAACTTTTCGATTGCGTCCCATATCATTTTACCTATGCCTTTGCTTTGTATTCCGACTTTTACATATAAAAAATCTAATTGATTATGTTGCGTAAGTTCGTCTATAACAACTATGGCTCCACCAACGATTTTCCCGTCTACTATCGCTGCATACGCAACAGAGCCTTTTGTAGATAACGATTTGTCAATATCATTTTCAGATAGTATTTCAACATCTAAATCATTAAATTCTTGCATTGCTCCATACTGGAATGCATCTTGCATATCTTTTTTGAATGTATGAATATCTTCATTTCTAAGTGGCATAAGGATAAAATTCATTTTTTCTCCGTTAAATTATTTGTTTATTTTACATTTATTATACCACAAACGAATGCCTTTTTCAATAATATTATAAAAAGAGCATTACAAGTGTTTTATTTTTTTTCTTTGCCATTGCTATCTAAACAATGTTTTATATAGTTGCTTCGACTTCCATCCCAATAGCAATGTATGCATCTACCATTTTCAAAAATATGATTACAATTTGGATAACCATATATAATACTTGAACACTCTGGGCATAAAAATTCCATCACTGAACTTGATTTAAGAAATTTACTGCCACATTCAACACAAATAGCATATTTTTCATTTTTCATAATATGTCTCCATAAGTTTTGATTTGCAAGTCACATTGCAAACTTACACCAAAATAATCATTAGAAAAAATAATACGAACCTGTTTTTAAAGTGGTTCGTATTATTTGCTCTTGGCGGAAAGTTAGGGATTCGAACCCCAGGTGGTGTTACCCATCACTAGTTTTCAAGACTAGCGCCTTAAACCGCTCGGCCAACTTTCCTTATTGCTATTGTAGTATAGCAAATAAATATTTATTTGTCAATAGTTTTTCATCATTATTTTTAATAATTATTTTGGTTTTATTTTAATTCATAATTTATGCAAAATATTATTTATAAAAAATAAAAGTATTGATTTTTAAAAGCATTAGTGATATAATTTTAATATGAAAATTAAATTAATTTGAGTGTACTATTTAAAATATAAAATTTATTGTAGAAAAATTTAATACACTAGGGGATTTAATGAACTTTATAAATGATGAAAATTATATTTTTTTAGCTACAGAGGATAATTGATATAATAAAAGAAAAAACTAATATTTATGATTTTGAATTTGTTGACTGTATATTTGAAAATTGTAAATTTATTGAGTGCAACATAACGCATTGTACTTTTTCTGAGTGTAAATTTATTAATTGCTCATTTGTTGGGAACAAAATGAAAGACATTAGTTTGTTGTTTTCGGAATTTATTGAATGTACAATAGTAGGTGTAAGTTGGCTGGATTTGCAAGCGGGTAGTATTACATTCCCAATTGCGAAGTTGCAAAGGTGTTATTTAAAATATAATGATTTTGAAAAAATGAATTTTAAGAAATTTGATTTTGAGGAGTCTAGCATTATTGATAGTAATTTTGTAAGATGCAATTTAAGCGAAAGCAATTTTAAAAACTGCGATTTGAAAAATACTCATTTTGCAGAATGTGACTTGAAAAAATCAGATTTTAGAAAAGCAAAAGGCTATGAAATAAATATGATGGATAACCAAGTTAAGGGAGCAAAATTTACTTATATTGATGCAATTAATTTGCTGAAATATTTTGATATTGTAATTGAAAAATAAATTTAGTATCGATTTTTTAAAGTTTTTTTAGTAAAAATAACTTATAAAATAATAATTATTATTCAAAAGATAAAATTTAAGGAGATGAAAATATGGCAAGAGAGATTAAAAACAAAACTTTGTTGAGTACACGTTTAGCAAATAATTATGGTGGATGGATTTATTGTGATAATTGCGGTGAAAATATAGGTAATTTATGTTATCAGACTTATGATAATGTAGAATTTAAGTATACTTGCAATTGTGGAAACCAAGGCTGTATGCAAATTGACTTTGTAGATAGCGAAGATGGCAATGAAAGTACAGATGAAATGATAACTATAAAAAATAGATTATCTTGCCCTAAAGATAATGAGCCTATGATAACCTTATTAGAAAAAAAATTGAAAACTTATGATGTAAAAATAACTTGTAAAACATGCCATAACACCTATACAAAGAGTAAGAAATAATATTTAAAGTTTGTCATTTTTAATTTCAATAAATTTTTTAAGGTTTACTATTGACATAATTATCAAAGTTAGCCAAATTGTAAATGTTGATATTGCACATAATATCTGCATATTTTTGTTTATACCTTTATCAAATGTTATTATTAAAGTGTATTGTAATGAAAGTATTGCTACAAGAGCATCTTTTAAATTCAAAAATCTAAGCATTTTTATGCTTAGATTTTTGCTTTTGTTTGCAGATTTTTTATTTTTAATAGCCATTATTAATTTATATGCTGCATATGCAGCATTTGCAATTGCTACAGTTTGGCTATATTGAATATTTTTTTGTTCTAAAACCATTAATGTTAAAGGTATAGCAAGCGATAAATCAAGAAAAAAGAGCATTATACTTTGAATAAAATAATGCTTATTAGATTTATAATTTTTATATCATTAGATATAGGTGCTTTTTTTAACTTAAAAGTAATTAAAATTACATAAATACGAATAATTGTTAACAAAATATAGTATATTGATATGCTTATATTCCAACTTGTAACAAAAATTATGCCTAGATAAATATTATAGGCTGTAAAAATTATAGTTATTAAGATGGACAATAAGGCGAATATATATGTTCTTAAGATAAAATTTTCTTTTAATCTTTTTATTAATATTGCTATAGAATAATTTTTATTTAATTTCATTTTAGTACCGATTTTTATAAGATTATTGCAGGAATTAAAATTTATACAATTCCTGCAATACCTAGTACATTTTATAATTCAATTGTTTGTAATAAGTCATTACCTTTTTCTAATATATTAGATAGTTTTTCTTCATTTTCATCAATTATTGGTAAAACTTGCTTTGTTTTGTTTGCTACTATTTTTTTGTAAATGAAATAATTTACAGAACACATTATTATACCTATGATGCCTACAATTATTCCACCTACCATAATAGGAATATTGTTTTTAATAGTCATAACCATACTCATTCCGCCACCTAGGATTAATGCGGCAATTACTCCAAAAGTATAAGCGAAGATATTAGCAATAGCAGTTTTCGAACTATTTAATTGAAGAATGGTATTATTCATATCTTCTGCTTGTCTTTGTAATTTGTTAAGTTCTTGTTTGTGACGTTGTTTTCTATTTCTTCTAAAGGAAATAGTAATGATACCTGTTGCTGAAGTATTTGTTGATGTTGCTTCCCAACCAAAAGCCTCATACATATCAATTGTTTTAGTCTGTGAGTTTACTCCAACTTGTTTTGTCATATATTCGTATGACACAAAATCTTTTTCTTGCATATTTTGCCCTCCAATAGTTATTTTTGTTTCAATTGTCTTTTAACTTATATTGACATTTCTTTGAAACAAGTGTATCATATAATAAGAAATCAAAAAATGCAAGCATTAATAAGTCTACTTAGACACAAGTACTAAATGTGTTTTGCAAAATAATACAAAACTTAAGGAAGTGTATCATGGAATATGGACAGGAAAGTTATTCAAGGCATTATATCATTACTGCTCTTTTTAAATTAATGAGCGATTATGAGTATAATGATATAAGTGTCACAGATATTGCTAAAAAAGCAGGAGTAGGACGTGCTACATTTTATAGATATTTTAAAAGTAAAGAGGATGTTATAATTAATTATTTTGATAGTGAGTCAAAAGAATATCTAAATAATCAACACTATTATCCTCGTTGCAAAGAAGATTATATACAATTAGTCTTTAATATAATGGATAAGTTTTATAAGCATAAGGAACAATTTAAACTTATTAGAAAAGCCCGCTTAGAGTATTTGTATTTAGAATATTTAAATTATAATTTTGGACAACTGTTTGATAGTAGTTATCCTAATTTAAGTAATTATACATCTTATTTATATGCTGGTATGTTGTTTAATATTTCTATGCAATGGTTAGGTAATGAGTGCACTGAAGATGCACATAATTTGGCAGAAATTATTGTAAATGCAATATATAAATAAATTTTGAGAGGTAAAATATGGAAAACAGCAAAGAAGTTTATGAAAAAGCACTAGAATTATACAATAGTAAAAATTACATTGAAGCAGTGCAATTATGGAAAAGTGTTGAGGAAGAAAGTAATAGTGAAGTTTTGTATATGCTAGGAATTTGCTATAATTACAATTTAGGTGTAAATGAAGAAGATGAAGAAAAAAGAGGAATTATTGCAAGTCAGTATTTTTTAAAAGCAGCGGAACTAGGTAATAAGGATGCACAATGTTTTGCGGGACTATGTTTTTTGCATGGCATTGGAGTAAATAAAGATATCTCAAAAGCAGTTTGTTGGTTTGAAAAATCTGCAGAACAGAATTGTACACAAGCAATGAATAATTTAGGATTAATGTACTATGAATGTAAATTTGACATAAATGAAGAAGAAAGTTTAAAAACATCTTTGGAATGGTTTAAAAAATCTGCAAAATTGAATGATTCGACTGGGTTATTATATGTAGGAGGTGCATATTATAATGGGGTTGGAGTTGAAGAAGATAAAAAAATGGCAGTTAAATATTATAAAATGGCAGCAGACCAAGGATTAACTGAAGCGATTTTTCGTTTGGGTGAGTGTTATGAAGACGGTGAAGGTGTTGAACAAAATGAGATAGAGGCTTTTAAATTGTATAAAACTGCTGCACAAAAAAATCATCCTAAGGCACAATGTTATGTAGGATTTTGCTATGAAAATGGTGTAGGGGTACCATATAATATGCTTGATGCTGTTAGATGGTATCAAATTTCTGCTCAAAATAATTATTTTCAGGCATACTGTAACTTGGGCTGTTGTTTTGAGGAAGGTAGAGGTGTAAAACGCAATATGGCAAATGCTATTGCCATGTATAATAAAGCAGTTGAACTTGGTAGTGTGCATGCAATGTATAATTTAGGTAATGTTTATGCTTTTGGCAAAGGTGTAAAAACAGACTATGCTAAAGCAATTGAATATTATAGGATGGCTGCTCAAAATGGGTTAAGAGAAGCACAATATAATTTAGCACAACATTTATATAAAGGTGAAGGCATTAAAAAAAATGAGGAAGAGGCTGCATACTGGTTTTTACAGTCAGCAAAAGGTGGAGATGCTGATGCTCAGTATAAAATAGCAACATTTTATATGGATGGCATAGGTGTTGATGAGGATTTGCAAAAAGCACATTACTGGTTTATGCAGTCTGCAGTTCAGGGAGATGCTGATTCACAATATTCTTTGGGTGTATGCTATGAGGAAGGATTAGGAGTTAATGTTGATTTAGATGAAGCAAAAGACTGGTATTCAAGAGCATCTGCACAAGGTCATAGAGGAGCAAAAAAGGCTTTGAAAAAAATATAAAATTAGTTTTTATGTTTGTTGATATTAAATGTGGTAAACAAGATAAATTTTATTTTATTTAATTATAATAAGGAATTATATAATATCATGGAAAACAATATTAATTATAATGAAGGGATAATTAAGTATTTTTATAAGCCAGATAAGGAATATGTTGAAGAAGATAATTTCACTAATGAATTGGAAAGATTAAGTATTAGTGAATTATTAAATCAAGCAGCAGAGGCTTATGATAACAATAAATTTAAAAAAGCAAAGGAACTTTGGCAAGTAGCCGCTAAATATGGTAATGACCATGCAGAATACTGTTTGGGAATGTGTTATTTTGAAATTTTAGAAAATGAAATTAATTATGATATTGCCTTTGAATATTTTACTAAATCTGCTGAAAAAGGTAATGCTAGAGCACAATATTATCTTTCTATTTGTTATGAATATGGATTTGGTAGTATAATTGATTATGACATGGCATTTGCTTGGTGTCAGAAATCTGCAGAACAAGAAAATGTGTTTGCTGAATATAGATTGGCTTACTATTATAAAATGAATTTACATTTGCCATTTGCAGAAAATAAGACATTGTATTGGTTTAATAAGGCTGCTGAACAAGGTTATATGCCTGCTTTTTATATGCTAGGAGAATGTTATCTTAAAGGTATTGGAGATAATATAAATCCTGAACATGCGGTTAAATTTTTTGAAAAAGCCTCTGAAAATCATTATTATCCTGCTACAACTAAACTAGGAGAGTGTTATGAGAAAGGAATAGGTGTACATTTAGATATTAATAAAGCAATAGAATATTATAATATTGCAGTAAGAGGTAATGAGTCTATAGGAAAATTTAACTTGGCACAACTTTATGATAAAGGCAATGGTGTAAGTCTTGATTATAATAAAGCCGTTGAGTTATATAAAGAAGCCGCAGAAGATGGTTATCCTCCTGCACAAAATATGTATGGTTGGTGTTTTGTAATTGGAAAAGTTGTAAAACAAGATATGTATGAGGCTGTAAGATGGTTTACTACTGCTGCAAAGCAGGGCGATATGCGAGCACAATACAACCTTGCTATTTGTTATGAGGAAGGTAAAGGACTTTTAGTTGACCCTAATAAAGCCTTTTATTGGCATAAAAAAGCCGCAGAACAGGGGGATGATAGGGCTCAGTTACATCTTGGCTGGGCATATATGATGGGAAATGGTGTGCAAACAAATGGGAAAGAAGCAGTTAAATGGCTGACAAAATCTGCTAAACAAGGTAATTCTCAGGCATATAGCGATTTAGGTTATTGTTTTGCAAATGGAATTGGAGTTAAAAAAGATTTAAAATTAGGATTTAGGTGTTATTTGAAGGCTGCACAATTAAATAATTTAATGGCAATATATAACATTGCTTGTTGCTATAGACATGGCAATGGAATTAAAAAGGATAAATTTAAGGCTGTGGAGTGGTATACAAAAGGTGCAGAATTAGGAAGTAAAGACTGTATGCTTAATCTTGCTTATATGTATGAAACTGGAAAGAGTGGACATAAAGATTTAGAACTTGCTAAAAAATGGTATGAAAAAGCCGCTAGTCTAGGGGAAGAAAATGCTAAATTTATGTTAGAGAGAAAAAAGTTTAAAA
>CAJTNW010000002.1:42929-49460 GCA_910577795.1 uncultured Christensenella sp. | reverse complement strand
ATAATATATAATAAAATAAAGTACTGTAATAATATTTGCAGTACTTTTTTCATATTTGAAAAAATTTTTTATAAAATACTTGACAATGAATACTATGCAATGTATAATATAACGTATAGCGGGGTGTTAAATGGATATTCAACTAAAGAAAGGTATATTGGATGTATGTGTGCTGTATGCTTTAAGTAAAGGTGAAAGTTACGGGTATAAAATTATCAGTGACTTGGACGGGATAATTGAAATATCTGAAAGCACATTGTATCCTATTTTAAGGCGGCTTGAAGTTGGTGGATTTGTAAGCACGCGGGCTGCTGAATACAATGGTAGGCTGAGACGATATTATAAAATTACAAGTCTTGGTTATGAAAAATTTGCTGCGGGCAAGACGGATTTGCTTGAAATTAATGCAATTTATAAAAAAATCTTTGGAGGACGGCTATGACATATAATGAATGGCGAGATGAACTAAAAAGTAATCTTTTGAGTGTGACTGAAAGTGAAAGAAGACGTGTATTAGATTATTATGCTGAAGCATATGCTGATAGGCGTGATGCAGGATTTAGTGAAAGACAAATTATAGAAGATTTTGGTGCTCCATACGATGCTGCACAAAGGATTTTGCTTAACATGTACGAGCAAAATAATGTTGAGGAAGAAGAGCCAATAGTAAATGAAAATATAAATAAGCAAAAAGAACAAAATAAAACTTTTAGGCAAAACAAACAAGAAGAAAAAGCAAAATGTGTTGATGCTGAAATAGTAAAAGAAAATAATAAAAGTTTGCCTAAAAAAGATAAAGATTACACATGGCTTTTTGTTGTATTTTGTGTGATATTTGCTATACCATTATTTGGTATCATTATGGGAATGATAGGAGTATCTGTTGGCTTTATTGTTGCTCCATTTGCAGTATTAATAGCAGGTGTTGCTACAATAATATTTGGTATTATTGAATGTTTTTCAAGTGTTATTAATGGTGTGTTTTCTATAGGTGAAGGGTTACTTGAGTTAGGCATAGGTCTAATATTGTTACCATTAATGTTAAAACTAATAAAAATAATGTGGAAACTACTTAAAAATGCCTTTAAATATATTAGTAGATTTTTTAGTGGAAAGGAGTATGCAAAATGAGTACATTAGGAAAAACTATAATTGCTGGAGTAGTTATTGCGGTAATTGGCGTAATAATTATGGTTGCAGTATTGGGTATAAATGGTTGGAAATTTGATGATAAATATGAATTGAAAACTTATGATTGTACATCTGAAATAAATACACTAAAATTGGATTTTGAAGTAGGTGTTTTGAAAACTGAATTTTATGATGGTGACAAAATAAAAGTTGAATATCCTGAAAGTAAAACTTTGGTTACAACTTTTAGTGAAAACAATGGTGTTTTGTCAATGATAACAGATGTGAAATTTAAATTGTTTAGGATAAATTCGTTGTTTAATAAATTGCCTGATACTATTATAAAAATACCTAAAAATAATGTTTTGAAGTTAGATTTTGTATTAAATGCAGGAACTGCTGATATCGCTAGTGGTAATTACACAGATATAAATCTTAATATGAATGCAGGTACAGTTAATTTTGAAAATGTAACTTGTGATAAATATACAATTGATTTAAATGCAGGTACTTTAAAGGTTCAAAATTTAAATGCAGGTTATGCTGATTTAAAAATGAATGCTGGTGATATTAAAATAGCAAAAATTATATCGCCTGAAATAAATGTTAAAGTTAACGCAGGAAACATTATTATAAAAGATATGGAAAGTGATAAAATTACTGCAAAAATGAATGCTGGTGGTTTGAATATAGAAAAGGCTTTGATTAAAAATATAAATTATAACATTAATGCTGGTAGCATACTTACAAATATTATAGGGAATAAAGCAGATTATAATATTAATGTAGAAAAAAATGCAGGCAGTTGTAATGTGTCAAACCAAACTGGTTTGGCTGCTGATAAAATTATTACTTTGGATATTGATGCAGGAAAAATTAATATCAATTTTAATTAAAAATTAAATAACTGTAAACTTTAAATTAGTTTGCAGTTATTTTTTATTTTAGGCCTTATAAAATAGAATAACTTGCTTGCTATTTAATACAAACTATGTTATCATTTGTTTGTAAATTTTATTTTTAGAGATGTTTGGTTTATGGTAAATATGGAAGAACAATTAGCAAGTGGTAAAATACTACCATTAGTATTTAAACTTACTATTCCTGCAGTTATTGCACAATTAATAACTTTTTTATATAACATAGTTGACAGAATTTTTGTGGCAAAAATTGAAAATGTTGGAATGGATGCTTTAGCAGCACTTGGAATAGTTCTGCCAATAACATTAATCATAACTTTCTTTGCACATTTTATTGGTCTTGGTGGTTCGCCGCGAGCAAGTATAAAATTAGGTGAAGGCGATAAAGTAGAGGCAAACAAAATTTTCAATACTTCTTTTGTTTTGCTTACTTTAATTGGTATACTTATAAGCCTAGTTACATTTTTTGCAGCAAAGCAGATTGTTATATTATTTGGTTGTCCATCAACCGCAGTAGAGTTTGCGACTTCATATTTAAAAATTTATTCAATAGGCACTATTTTTGTTTTGCTTGCACAAGGCTTAAATCCTTTTATTACTGCACAAGGTTATTCTTTTATTGCAATGTTTTCGGTACTTATTGGTGCAATTATAAATATTGCTTTAGACCCAATATTTATTTTTGTACTAAAACTTGGAGTAAATGGTGCTAGTCTTGCAACTATAATATCTCAATTTATCTCTTTTGTGTGGATTATTTGTTTTTTCTTGACTAAAAACAGTATGTTTAAGTTAAAATTTAAGGATATGATACTCCACATAAAAAGGATACTATCTATATTATCACTCGGCTTATCACCATTTATCATGGGCATAACAGAATGTGCAATACAAATAGTTTTTAATATTAATTTAAATATGTCAACCGGTGGAAATAAAGATTATACAGCAGCACTTACAATTATGCTTAGTGCATTGCAGTTAATATCTTTGCCGCTAAATGGGCTAGGCTATGGTATGCAACCATTTGTAAGTTACAATTATGGCAAAGGGGATAGTGAAAGACTTAAAAAAGGAATTAAGTATGTAACTATAATTGCTTTTATTTTTGCGGTAATAGTTTGGTCTGTTTCCCTTGCTTTTCCTGTATTGTATGCTTATATTTTTTCAGCAAGTGATAGTGTTGCAATAATTTGCAAACAATATACACCGTTTTTCCTTATGGGGTCAATAATGTTTTTTGTACAAATGACTCTGCAGAATATAAATGTTGCTTTGGGACAAACTAAATCATCTTTAACACTTGCTGTAATGAGGAAAGTTATAATTTTAATACCATTGTGTTTTACTCTTACACATTTCCTTGGCTTTAAAGGTGTTTATATGTCGGAAGGAATTGCGGATTTGGTTGCAGGAATTATCACTTCAATAGTAATTTTTACAACTTTTCCACGTATTTTTAAAAAGAGACAACAAGAAGTGTTAAAAAATAATGATTAAAATGATAATAACTTTGAAATAAAATTAGAATAATAAGTTTAGATAAAAATGTATCTAAAATATAATTGTTTCCAATATAATAAAATAATAGTTTTATGTTATTTGTAAGATTTAGACATAAAAAATACCATTCAAAAAGAATGGTATTTTTTTAAAATTATTTTATTTATAATAAACTTTTGTTGTATTTGCAACTTCAATTATTTCATTATTTTGATATTTATCAAACAAGTTATTTAATGCGTTTATATAGGCGGCATAGTTTTGATTATCTTGATTTATTGAATATGAACTAGATAAGGCTCTGTTAATAAAATTTTCTCTATTATAATATAACTGATTAGGGAAAGTTTTAGTTTTGTAATCATTGTCAAAAAATATTTTTATTTTAGTATCATTATTTTCAATACCTCCACTAAAACCAGTAAAATCAGAGCAGTATTGCTTGCAAATAGAAAATAATTCTTTGTTAATATTAGCAGATTCATCACGAGTATTCCATATTAAAAATATTTTGCCATTTGGTTTTAATATTCTATGACATTCTTTTTTAAAACTTAAAACATCAAACCAATGGAATGCTTGTGCAACAGTAATAATATCTACTGAATTATCCAAAAGAGTAGTGTTTTCGGCAGTTGCTTTTATTGAATAAAAATTATTATAACTATTCAAATTATTTTCTGAAATAAATCGCATATAATCATTTGGTTCTACCGCATAAATACAAGATGCAGTTTTAAGAAGTTGTTTTGTTAATATACCAGTACCTGAACCAATATCTGCAATTATAGTGTTTTTATCAAAATATTTTTCAATAAATTTAATCATTGCATCTGGATAACTGGGTCTACTTTGATTATAATTATCTGCTTTATCCGTAAATTTTTTAGTATTATCCATAATTTTTATCCTATTTTACTTATTAATTTATATTATCGGAAGTAGTCGTCAAGTGACACATAGTTTATATTTAGCATATTATTTTTTACTTGTCAATACAAATGCAATAAAAATTCGCTAATAATGTTAGATATTTGTTGACTAATGTATAATTATTTGTTATAATTATTAAAATTTAAATAAAAATACAGTATGAGGTGAGATAATGGCTAATGGCATTTTGTATTTTAGTGGAACAGGAAACAGCCTTTATATTGCAAAACGTATTAAAGAAGAAATAGGTGGGGATATTTTGTTTATTCCAAACTATAAAGGTAATGGTAGTGAGTTTGATAAAATCATATTAGTTACCCCTATTTATTCATTTGGTATGCCAAAACATGTGTATGAATTACTTCCAAAACTTGATAAAATGAAACAACTAATTATTGTTCAAAATTTTGGAGGAATGGCTTGTGGTGCTGACTACTTAATGTATGAATACTGTACGAAAATCGGTATTAATTTGCAAAGTATTTATTTATTGCAAATGCCAGAAAATTATACAACTACTTTTACTGTGCCTACACCTTACATAAAAAGTGTGCTAAAAAATGCAGAAAAAAGAATAAATAAAATTATTGATGACATAAAAAATAATAGTTATGTTTTGCCTAATAAAAAAATTACTAGAGAAGGTGTATTTTTAAAAAATATTAACAATTGGTATAAAATAGGTCAAAGTTTTGTGGTTTCTGATAATTGTATTAAATGCGAAAAGTGTATATCTATTTGTCCTGTAAAAAATATTGAATTAAAAGATAATAAAATAACTTTTTTAGATAAATGTGTAGCATGTCTTGGCTGTTATCATAGATGTCCTCAAAAAGCAATTTTATATAAAAATCATAAGAAAAAAGACCGCTATGTAAATCCTAATATTAATGAGAGCGATATTGGCAAAGATTTTATTAGTGACTAAAAAATAATTTGATAACCATTTATTTTGTTTAAAATAATGGTCAGTTATTAGTAAAATTTAAACACGACATAAGTCGTGTTTTTTTTTTGTAAATCCTTACAAAAATCGGTATTATTTTATATATTTTTTAAATAATTGTTTGAAAAATCATTTTATATGTTTATGAATATTTTAATTTGCATATTTTTGATTTACTGGAATTTTAACAATTTGACTTTTTTATAAATTTATGTTACAATGTTAATATTATTTGAGTATTAATGTAAATAGCAGTTATTATTTATATAATTAATACAGGAGAAGTTATGGCTACATCTATTGAATATATTGAGTTTGTATGTGGAGAAATTAGAGGAAATTATAATATTAGATACAAAAAATTGTTTGGGGAATATTTGGTTTATGTAAATGAAAAACCAATATTTTTAGTATGCAATAGTTGTGTGTTTATTAAAAAATTAAAAGAAGTTGAAAGTCTTATGGCTGGTGCAGAAGAGGGTATACCTTATGCTGGCAGTAAGGAACACTATATTTTGGATATGGAAAATAAGGAATTAGTGGATAAAATAGTTACTATTCTTGAAGAAGTTACACCTATTCCTAAAAAACGTACAAAAAAGAAATAAATAAAATTAAAATATCATAATATTGAGGTTAATATGAATAAACATCGTGCATTATATTATTGCATGAATGTAGATGCAATATTTATAATATTTGGTATCATATCTGCTATTTATGCTTATACAAAAGAGGATAGTAAAAAATTTTATATTGCTGTTGCCATTACTGCAATAAGTATTGTGTTGTTTATAGTTTTGTATGTTTTGTATAATTTTGCAGACCACGATTTAAAAGTTAGATGGGCATCTTATTTAGGAATAAAATTAGAAGACAATGTGGACTATGAAAAGGAAATTGAAGTTATAAAGCAAAATTTTAATAGTGATACTGATAGGCAAAAAAATGTTATTGCAAAACCTAATTTTGGTGGGACAAAACCTTTTTGTGATTTTAATGTTATAAAAAATGGTGATATTTATTATGCTTGTGTTGTAGAGGCAAACTTGAAATTATTTGCACCATCTAAGTTTGTACATCAAGTTTTGCCAGCAG
>CAJTNW010000002.1:34662-42907 GCA_910577795.1 uncultured Christensenella sp. | reverse complement strand
GTTTGGATGAGTTTTATAATAAAAATCCTTTTGAATTAAAAAATATTGCAAAAACTTTGTATGCGGAAAGGCATAATAATATTTTAAAAAATGAAACTAATTATTTTTCCAATATAAAAATTACAAATGATGGGTTAAAAGATAAAAATGTATATATGACTACAATTATGGCATACCGAAAACATTTGCCTTGGGGTGGACTACCTAGCAGTAATCTTATTGTACCAGTTATTGCAAACCCTAATAGTAGTACGTCTGTTTTTATTTTGGATAGCAAATATTGGACTAATAGTTTAATAGCAGGTTATTTGAATGACATAATTTCACAAGATAGCCAAAATAATATGCCGAATAATAAGGTAGAAGATATATTTGGTGATTTGTAATTTATAAAATTTAATTTTAATAATAAATAATTTTGAGGTGTAAAATGAGAAAATTAATCGTACAAAGAAAGTGGAGTATTATTGAGTGTGGTTCAAGAATTATGCTATCAGTATCATGCGGTGAGGATATTGCTAATAGCAAAATTGATGATAAACCATTTATAACTATGCCAATAAAAAATGGTAAAAGTATAGAAATTGAAATTTGTGAAGAAGAAACAATAGTTTATTTATCTTCTAGCACAATGGAAGTAGATTATACTATACCAGCAGGTGCTGAAAATGTGACTTTGCTTGCAAAACCAAAATATAATCCTATGCAAGGAAATCCATTTATTATTACCGAAATAAAATAAAAAACATAATTAAAAAACTGCTGTTGTAAAAACAACAGCAGTTTTTTTATAGTTGCAAAATTTTATTTTAACTCACTTGATACTGCTTGCTCAAGTTTATCAAGTGTTTGCCATGTATTTTCATTTGGGCTAGATAGTATAGTTACAACCGGCTCTAAAATAGTGATATTTTTTATATCCACAAGTTTTGCTTTTATAAGTTTGCTTGCTGCTGGTGCCCAACTACCATTTTCAATAATACCAATTTTTTTGTTTTGTAGATTTTTGTGTAATAAATGATTAATAAAATCATTCATAGCAGGGAATATATCATTTTCATAAGTAGTGGTAGCAAGAATTATATGACTATATCTAAAGGCCTGCTCAATATTTTCTGACATTTCACTGGTTACTAAGTTTGAAATAGTACAATTTATGCCTTTTGATTTTAAGTTATCATATAGAGTTTTTGCTACTTTTTCAGTGTTTCCATAAACTGTTGTATAACCTATAAAAACTCCCATTTCTTCTGGATTATAACTGCTCCAAGTATTGTATAAATTAATATAATACTCAAGATTTTTAGATAAAACATTGCCATGTAATGGGCAAATGCTATTTATATTTAAATTTGCTATTTTTTTTAATAAAGCCTGTGTTTGCATGCCATATTTGCCTACAATATTTACATAATATTCTCTAGCATCATCAACCCAATTGTCACATTTTGTACTTACACCAAACCTACCAAAACTATCAGCAGAAAATAATGTGCGGGTAGTAGACTCATAAGTTACCATTACCTCTGGCCAGTGTACCATAGGCGCAGTATAAAATTGCAAAGAAATATCACCAAGATTAAGGAAATCGCCATCTTTTACAATTATTTGCTTAATAGTTTGTGGAATATTGTAAAACTGTGATATAATTTTAAAACATGCCATAGTTGCAACTATTTTTAAATCAGGATATTTGTTTGCAATAGTTGCAATATTATAAGAATGGTCTGGCTCTGCATGTGAAATTATAAGATAATCAATGGATTTTCCATTTAAAGTATTATCTATATTCTCAAGCCATTTATTTGTTGCAATTGTATCAACTGTATCAAACAGACAAACTTGTCCGCCAATTAGAAGATAAGAATTGTATGCCATACCATTTGGTACTTTATATTGACCTTCAAATAGTCCATGATTTTTTATATCTACACCAACATTAATAACTTTATTCATATTTGTTCCTTTTGTTTTTAATATCATTATTTTAATATAATATTAAAAAAATGTCAAGTTTATAAAAAATCAAAATACTGCATTTCAGTATTTTGATTTTAATTTTTTGTAATTATTAAATTTGTATTTTATCAATAATTTTTTTCTTGTAATTCAAAATAACTTTGAGGGTGGTTGCAAGTAGGGCATTTATCAGGTGCAGTTTTGCCGTATGCAATGTGTCCACAATTTCTACATTCCCAAACTTTATCTTCAGATTTATTAAACACAGTATTTGTTTTTACATTTTCTAAAAGAGCACGATATCTTTCTTCGTGTTGTTTTTCAATTTCGCCAACAGCACGGAATTTGGCAGCAAGTTCAGGAAAACCTTCTTTTTCTGCAGTTTTTGCAAAATTTTCATACATATCAGTCCACTCATAGTTTTCACCACCGGCAGCCTCTTTTAGATTTGCCTCGGTGTTTCCAATTCCACTCAATTCTTTAAGCCACATTTTTGCGTGTTCTTTTTCATTATCAGCAGTTTTCAAAAATATTGCTGCTATTTGTTCATATCCTTCTTTTTTAGCAACTGATGCAAAAAAAGTGTATTTATTTCTTGCTCCAGATTCTCCAGCAAATGCTGCTTCTAAATTTTTTTCTGTTTGAGTGCCTTTATATTTATTCATATTAAATTTATCTCCTTTGACTAAATGTCTGTTAATAGTTTAATTATATGGTAAATTTTACCATTTGTCAATAGCCGCTTTGACTTTATTATAAATTAATTGTTGCCTTTATTTTGTTCTTTTAAAATCTTTTTATTCATTTTCATAACTTTTTCTATGTTGTCATATTCTTTGCCAAGACTTGCCACCATATTGGATAGGGCAATTATACCAATTATATTTGGTATTACCATAAGTCCATTAAATATATCTGACAAGTTCCACACTAAATCAACTTTTAAAACTGAGCCAACCATTACAAAAGCAATTACAAATATTGCATAAAATTTTGTCGCTTTATTGCCAAATAGATAACGTACATTTGTTTCTCCAAAAAAGTACCAACTTATTATTGTAGAAAAAGCAAAAAAGAATAAACATATTGCAATAAATATTTCACCAAACTTGCTGCCCCAACTTCCAAAAGTCGCAAATGACTGACTAAAAGCCAATTGGGTTAGTATACCTTCATTTCCAGTATTGCCGACCACTCCAGATGTTAAAATAACTAGTGCGGATAATGTTAGTACAACAAAAGTATCAATAAATACTCCAATAATTGCTATATTGCCTTGTCTGCAAGGGTGGTCAACTTTTGCAAGTGCGTGAGCATGTGGGGTAGAACCCATACCAGCCTCGTTAGAAAATAGTCCTCTTGCAACACCTTTGCTCATCGCTTTAACAATTGCAACACCTGCCACACCGCCAATAATTGCATTAGGATTAAAAGCATGTACAAAAATTGCAGTAAAAGCAGTGCCGATATTTTGATAGTTAATACCTATTACAACAATTGACCCTAAAATATAAAGCCCTGCCATAACTGGAACAACTTTTTCTGTAAAAGATGCAATTCTTTTTACACCACCAAGAAAGATTATACCTGCAAGAACGGAAATTACAATACCAATTGCCCAAGTAGGAATAACATCAAATGCGGTATGAAATGATGTACCAATACTATTTGACTGAACCATATTGCCCATAAAACCAAGTGCTAATATAATTGCTACAGAGAAAAAACCTGCTAAAAACTTGCCAAATTTGCCTTTAAAAAATGCTCTTATGTAATAAACTGGACCGCCATGAACAATTCCGTTTTCGTCAGTATGTTTATATTTTTGTGCAAGCACTGCTTCTGCAAAAATTGTTGCCATACCCAATAGACCACTTATCCACATCCAAAATATTGCTCCAGCACCGCCAGTTGCAATAGCAGTAGCAACACCTACAATATTACCTGTACCTATTTGTCCTGCAAGAGCAGTGGTTAGAGACTGAAAAGAAGACATCCCTTTTTTATCTGCTTTTTCGCCATTTAAATTCATATTTTTAAAAGTGCTTTTAAAGCCTTCGCCAAACTTTCTAAATTGAACACCTTTAAGACGTATGGTAAAGTAAAGTCCTGCACCAAGCAATAAAAATAGTAGTATGTAATCCCAAAGCACATCTCTTATTACTTGTACTAAATTGTTCAGAAACTCCATAAATTTCTCCTAATGTAATTTGTTTTGGATTAAATTTTATTTTTTTGATATATGTATACTTAATTCGTGCATGATTTAAAATAAATATAATTTTATCATAACTTGTAAAATTTTGTCAATTATATGCGTATGTTAAATATTAAATTAATATTATTTGATAAAAACCTGTCAAAAATCGGTATTATTTGTGTTTTACCGCATAATAAATAGTCCTTTTATTGTATAATTTGATTTTAATAATTAGTAATTTTAAATTGCTATCCCAAATAATACAGTACTTTTGGACTTTAATACGAACTATATATGCTAAATATGAATATCTTTAAAGTATATAAAAAATAATATAAAAGTCTTGTAATTAGGATTTATTTATGGTATAATGACTATTGAATTTAAAAGTCCTTTTACAAAACTCTATGGAGTTGGTTATGCAAAAACTAAAACAAAAGAAAATTTTGACTGAGTGTATAAATATTTTGATTATGTTAGCAGGTGCGTTTTGCTTGTCACTTGCAATGTATATGTTTATGTTGCCATCAAAATTTATACCAGGTGGTGTATCTGGACTTACAATAATAATTCAAACTTTATCTGGTTTTTCGGCAAGTTATTCTATGCTTATACTAAATGCACCTTTAATCATACTTGCTTTTATTTTTTTACATAAGGAATTTGCAATAAAAACTACTTTGGGTATAGGTATGACCTCAGGTTTTCTTGCAATTTTTAGAGCAATAAAAATGTATGAGTTTTTTAATCCAAATGAAGTGTGGCTATCTGCTTTGGCTGGTGGTGTAATAGGCGGTATTGGTATTGGTCTTTTGGTTAAAGGCGGCGGTAGTTCTGGTGGTACAGAAGTTGTTAGTTTGCTTGTACAAAAAAAATATATTGCATCATCTATGTCGGTTATCATTTTGGGTATTAATGTTTTTATTGTAACATTAGGTAGTATTTTGTATATGACTGTTGGAAATATGGGTTTGCAAACAGGTTTTACTACAATAATTTGCTCTTTAATACAAGTATTTTTAGGCTCAAAATGTATTGAATTTGTATTAAATGGCTTAAAACCAGCCGTTAAATTTGAAATTATTACAAATAATGGAGATAAATTAAAGACGGAAATTAGTAACAGAATGCATAGGGGTGTTACTATTGTATCTTGTGAAGGTGGATATACAGGTGATAATAGGGATATGTTGATTTGCGTTATCACAAGAACGGAAATAAGTACTTTTAAAAGGATACTTAAAGAAGTAGACAAAGATGCTTTTGTATATGCAATAAATACAAGAGAAGTTATAGGAAAAGGTTTTGTAAAACGTAAGTAGTTTTAATTTTTGATTAAAGTTTTTTGAGTTAACTATAAAAGAGGTGTAATATGTTACAACTAAAAAATATAGTAAAAGATTATGGTAGTGATGAAACAATTGTACATGCCTTAAAAGGCATTGATTTGTCATTCAGAAATTCTGAATTTGTTGCCATATTAGGACCTAGTGGTTGTGGTAAAACTACTATGCTAAACATTATTGGCGGACTTGATAGATATACAAGTGGTGATGTTTTAATCAATGGTAAATCTACTACTTTATTTAAAAATAATGACTGGGATGCATACAGAAATAATTATGTAGGTTTTATTTTTCAAAATTACAATTTAATTAATCATCAAACAATTTTGGAAAATGTTGAACTTGCTTTGACATTATCCGGAATAAGTGTAAAAGAAAGAAAAGCAAGAGCAATTGAGGCTCTTAAAAATGTTGGTTTGGACGGACAAATACATAAAAAGCCAAACCAATTATCAGGCGGACAAATGCAAAGAGTTGCAATTGCAAGAGCATTAGTCAACAACCCTGAAATTATTTTGGCAGATGAACCAACTGGTGCACTTGATAGTAAAAATAGCGTGCAGATAATGGAATTGTTAAAAGAAATTGCCAAAGAAAGACTTGTTATTATGGTAACCCATAATGATAGTTTAGCGGAAGAATATTCTACAAGAATAATCAAAATGCTAGATGGTGAAATTTAGAGGATACTATGTCATATCAGCCAAGTCAAGAGGATATGGACAAGGTAACTTTTTTTGTGGAAGACCCAGTGCCAGATATTAGTGAACTTAGCGATAAGGAAAGTAAAAAAGTTTTAAAACAATATGAAAAAGATAGTAAAAAGAAGAAAAAAGCAACAGTAAAAAAGACTTCAATGAGTTTGCTTACTGCGTTTAAATTATCTTTAAAAAATTTGTTTTCTAAAAGAAACAGAACATTTTTAACTGCCTTTGCAGGCTCTATTGGAATTATTGGTATTGCTTTGGTTCTTGCAGTTAATAATGGTTTTAATTTGTACATTGCAGATATGCAGCAAACAATGCTAGGTCAATATCCTATATCTGTACAGCAAATGTATATGAATATGACTGATATGATGAATCCTATGGGGCAGTCAAATAGTGATAGAGGCGAAAAATTCCCAGATACGGATAAAATAACAGTTCCATCAAATAATATGGCATTAGGTATATATAGCAGTTTGCACTATAATAGAATTAATAAAGACTATATTGATTATCTTGAAAAAATTGATAAAAATATTATAAGTGAAATTTCTTATACTTATGCTATGTCTATGAATTTGATTACAGAAACAGGCAAGACTGGCAATAAACAATATAAAAAAGTCGCTTTTGATAGTGCAGACCCTATTATTGAAATGATGATGGGCAGTGACAATAGATTTATGGAAATGGTTGGCGACGATTTTATGAAGGCAAATTATGATGTGGTTAAAGGAGAATATCCATCTAAATCTAATCAAATTGCTTTGGTTGTAAATGAATATAATCAACTATCACGAAGTGTACTTGCTCAGTTTAATTTTTTGGATGATTTAGATATAAATAACCTTAAATATGGCGATTTTATTGGCAGAAAAATGCGAATTATTAAGTATGATGACTGGTATAAGCAAGAAGGTAATCTGTTTGTTCCACCAGATGATAAAGACCCACAATTATCTGATAAATTAAAGGTAATGTATGATAATTGTACAGATAAAAATTATGAAATAGAAATATCTGCAGTAATGAGAGTAAAAGAAGGCTCTCCTATGGCATTATATTCAACAAGTGTGCTATACAGAAAGGAATTAAGAGAGCAAATTGTTTCCGATAACTTAAATTCCAAAATGGTAAAAGCACAAATTGCTGAGTTTGAAAAAGCAAAAGATAATAGTAGTTATAACGAAGTATCTGTTATTACTGGTGAAGAAATTGATAAGTTATTAATAGATGTAAAGGGTATTCCAGGCTTTGATATTAAAGATGATAAATATGTATATTCTGAATTAAATCCATTTTATTTAAATACAGAAGAAAGACACGAAGTTTATATGCAAAAAATCGGTGCTAGCACAATGCCTAATAATATTTATGTTTATCCAAAATCTTTTGATGCAAAAGATGATGTTAAAGCATATATGGATGCTTATAATAACAATAAAAAGGCTGACGATAAAATTCAGTATTTAGATGCGTCAGGCATGATGCTGGATATGGTAAAACAAATTATTGATATTGTATCTATTGTACTTGTTTGCTTTGCATCAATATCTTTGGTGGTGTCTTCTATAATGATAGGTATTATTACTTATGTTTCTGTTGTAGAAAGAACTAAGGAAATAGGTGTACTAAGAGCCATAGGTGCAAGAAAAATTGATATAGGTAATGTGTTTAATGCAGAAACTGCAACCATTGGTATTACAGCAGGTGTTATGGGTGTTGTAATTGCGGCAATTTTATCTATACCAATAAATGCAATTATTAGACACTTTGCAAAAGGGTATGTTTTGGGTAATATAGTTTTATTGTCTCCAGTTGCAGGTATTGTATTGGTTTTGATAAGTACTTTGCTAACTATTGTTGCGGGATTAATACCTGCAAGAATTGCTGCTAAAAAAGACCCAGTAACAGCACTTAGAAGTGAGTAATCTATTATTTGATTAACCATTGAAATTGTTTTTATTAGTATTTTGTTATAAAATAAAAATGTAAGAATAATAAAGACAATTTTTACAATTCCTTGACTTAGG
>CAJTNW010000002.1:14324-34637 GCA_910577795.1 uncultured Christensenella sp. | reverse complement strand
AAAAAAGGGAGTATTTATGAAAAAAGCAATTGATTATATAATTCTTGCAGTTTCTCTTGCAGGTAATGTGTTTGGTATTTTATCGCTACTTACTATCATAGGTGTTGCAAATATAATGCCATTTTATAATAATTTTGAACATATATTGATAGGATATGTTATAGTAGTTATATCTATGGCAATAGGTATAATGTCTTTCAACTTGTTTGCTGGTAGAAGACAAAATCCTGCTAAAAATATTTTGTCTATTGCAGTAACTACTTATAGTACTATTCTTACAATTCCGTTGTTTTTAACTTTTGTGCTTTGCTTAATACAAAAGTTTGGTGCTAATTTTACTGGATTTATTGATGGATTTGTTTCACCAATTTATAACGATTTGGTTTCTATCTTTAAACCTGAATGGGCACAATATCTAATATTTATTGGTGGTATTATTTTGGGTATAATATTCCTTGCAGTTCCTATTATTATGTGCATTGCAACAGTAAAACCAAAAAAGATAAAATAAAGGTAGTATCAATTTAATATTATGATTTCAGTAAAAAATATTACAAAAAAGTTTGGTAGAGGAAATAGTTCGCTTTTAGCCTTAGACGATGTAAGTTTTAGTGTTCAAGATGGCGAATTTTTAGTTATACTTGGGCAGTCAGGTTCAGGTAAATCTACCATTTTAAATTTAATAGGCTGTATTGATAGTCCTACCAGTGGCACAATAATTGTAGACGATGTTGATGTTACCAAAATGTCTGATAAACAATTATGTGTTTACAGAAATAAAAATATAGGCTATGTTTTTCAGTCTTTTTATTTAGAACCTGCTTATTCGGTAACAGATAACATTGTTTTGCCACTTACTATTGCAGGCGAAAAAAGACAAATAAAAGATGCAAAAGCAAAAGAACTTTTGGAAAAATTAGGTTTAACAGACAAGGCACATGCAAAAACTTCTACCTTATCTGGCGGACAAAAACAAAGAGTAGCAATAGCAAGAGCACTTGTAAATGACCCAAAAATAATACTTGCAGATGAGCCAACTGGCAACTTGGATAGTGTAAATGGTGCAGAAGTAATTAAAATTTTGCAGGATATTTGCAAAAGTGGAAAAACTGTAATTATGGTAACTCATAATGAGGAACATATAGATATTGCAGACCATATTATTAGGCTCAAAGATGGCAAAATTATTTTTGAAAAATAATTATTGTTATAATTAAAAAAGGTGATACTATAATTTGATTTAATAAATTATAAAAATACAAAAATAGAAATTACAAAATAGGAGATATATTTTATGATGACTAATGAACAAGTTTTGGAAATTTTTCAAAAAACAGGCGGTGTACTAAAAGGACACTTTAAATTGACTTCTGGCAGACATAGTGATACTTATATGCAATGTGCAAAATTATTTGTAGATACTGATTCTGCAGCGACTTTATGCAAAGAACTTGCAGAAAAATTAAAAGATATTCCTTGTGATATTGTTGTTTCACCAGCAGTTGGCGGTATTTTAATGGGCTATGAAATGGCAAGACAATTGCATGTTCCTAATATTTTTGCAGAAAGAGAAAATGGTGCTATGACATTCAGAAGAGGTTTCAGCCTTCCTGAAAATGCTAAAGTTATTGTTGTTGAGGACGTAGTAACAACTGGTGGTTCTGTAAAAGAGGTTGTAAAACTTGTGCAAGATAGTGGTTGCACAGTTAGTGCAGTTGCAAGTATAGTTGATAGAAGCAATGGCAAGGTAGATTTTGGTGTTAAATTTGTAAATCTACTTTCTATGGAAGTAATCTCTTATGAGCCAGATGAATGCCCACTTTGCAAACAAGGTTTACCAATTTACAAACCAGGCAGCAGAGCATAATAAACTTTACTAAAATTAAATAATATAAAATAAAAAATCTGCAATTTTATTGCAGATTTTTTTGTGTTTTATAATTTTCTAGTGCTATTGCCAGTTGGTCAGGGCAACTTGTATTGCCTCTGCATTTTATGCCTTTAATTAGGGGTATTACTTCATTTATATTTCTACCAATAGCAAGTTTTGCAACACCTTGAGTGTTGCCACGGCAACCGCCTACTATGTGCAAATCTGTTATTATATCATCTTTTATATCAAATAATATCTCTTGTGAACAAACACCTTTAGTTTTGTATTTATACATAAATTTATCCTTATTTATTTTTAAAAATTAAAAGTGAATTTAAAATCCACTTTTTTTGTTGTAATTATTCTAATAATTGAGTATGTAAAAACTCATATACACTTGGTGCTTTGTCTATCCAATTTTTATAAAGCCATTTTGCTCTTGCTTTATTTTGGACGCAAAGTTTTAAATCAAGCAGTGGTTGGGCAGGGGTGTTTATACGTAAAATTACTGTATATGAGCCATCATCATTCATAAAATAGTCACTAAAATAATCTTGCAAACGACGATAATGGCAACGTTGTTCTTTAACAGTTGCCTTTATTTCATCTCGCTTAGATAGTGGTATTTCTTTGTAAAAAATACTCAAACACTCTTTGCCTTTATTAGATAATATATATAATTTCTCGTTATTTTTGCTTATGTCTACTATATGTCCAACTTCGATAAGGTCAACGACGCAATCTTTACAATCCATAAAACCGACCCACTTATTTGCATCGCAAATTTCAGTTAATGTATCGATTTTCAAAGGGATTTCCATGCAATCCATAACAAAAAGCAGAATAACTTTGTTAAGTGCCTTGTCTTTTAGTTGCATTATTTAATAATAAACTCCTCTAAACTTTTTAGTAATTCTTCGCAGTCATTGTCATAAATTTCAAGTGTAATTGGTTTTGATAAGTCAAGACTGAATATGCCTAGTATGCTTTTTGCATCTACAACATATCTGCCTGAGCGAAGGTCAAGTTCGCCAGGAAAAACTGCAACTTTTTGTACAAAAGATTTAACATGTTCTGCTAACTTTAATTTAATTTGAACTGATTTCATAAAACCTCCTAGTTATTACACAATTCCTATTAAAATTATGTAATATTTTTTATTGCATAATTGCAATAATTATCTTTAATATTAGTATACACTATTATACGTTATTTTGCAAGAAAAAAGTATACAATACTTGCAATATTATTATTAATATGTTAAAATATTAATGTCGGAGGTCTGGTATGAAAATTTCAAATGAAGAACTTATTAAATCTTTTAACTTGCTATATTTAGAATTAGAACGTTCTAATTTTATTATGTCAAATGAGATTATAACCAAAATTTTAAAGTTTGTTACTACTAATGAACAATTGTTTTTTGCAGTAAAGCATGCTAACCAAAATTTTGATTTTAATAGTATTTTTAATGAGTCAATGGCAAGTGGCAGAATTAAAATGCCAGATGACGATTATAAAATAATAGTGCTTGTAACTAAAATTTTGTTTGATATTGATAGAGGTAATATTGAATATTTAAACTTTTTAAAAAATACTTTTCCTCGAAAAAATATATCTGATAGTTTTATTGATTTTTGTGGTTTAATTGTTTTTCCTTATGTTAAAGCATTTGAAAGAGTACTTAGCCAAAGGGATAGGATAGTTGATGCAGATACTAATATTCAGGCAAAAAGTCTGCCACGTCAATTGGTTGAGTTACTAAACGGCAATATTATTTCGATTAGTGACCAATTAGTAAATGATAAAACATTGTCTGACGAAGTAAGACGTGAGATTTATGTAATACTTGAAGGCTTGCATTTTGCGGTTGAAAGTGGTAATGTTATGCTGATAAAATCTTTATGGTTAGGATTAAAATATGCTTTAATAGCAAATAGGGCATACACAAGTCAGGTAAAAGCATTTGAAAACGAACTAAAAAATTATAGTATAATTTAATATCAAAATTACCCGTGCTAAGGTACGGGTTAATTTATGAAAACTTACAATTTGTTTTAAAATTAAAGGTAAAATAATATGGATTACTCTCAATTATTAAATAGCGAACAATTACAACCAGTATACGATACTGAAGGACAGATTTTGGTGCTTGCAGGAGCAGGCAGTGGCAAAACTCGTGTACTAACTCATAGAATAGCATATCTTTTGGATGAAAAAGGGGTAGATGGTTACAATATTTTGGCAATAACATTTACAAACAAAGCCGCAAAAGAAATGCTAGATAGGGTAAATAAAATTACTGGTAGAAGTGATATTTGGGTATCAACTTTTCATAGTTTTTGTGCAAAAATATTAAGATATGAAATTGAAAAATTAGGGTATACTTCAAACTTTTCAATTTTTACCTCTTCAGATTCTTCAAGATTAGTAAATAGAATAGTTAAAAGTTTAAATATTGACGAAAAAGAGTCAAAAAGTATTAGAAACCATATTAGCAATGTAAAAAATATGGGCGTTAGTATTGAAGAATATTGTTTGGCTGTAGGCGGTAAAAATGCCGATTTGATAAAAGAAGTATATATACAATATGAAAAGGAATTAAGAGAAAATAATGCTGTAGATTTTGACGATTTATTGTTAAAAACAGTTTATTTGTTTAAGGAATTTCCAGAAGTTAGGGCAAAATACCAAGAGAGATTTAAATATATTCACGTTGACGAGTTTCAAGATACAAACAAAATACAAATGCTTCTTATTCGTATGCTTGCTTTCAAACATGGCAATTTGTTTGTAGTAGGTGATGATGACCAAAGTATTTATGGTTGGCGCGGTGCAGAAGTTGGAAATATATTAAACTTTCAAAAATTATATCCTAGTTGCAGAATATATAAATTGCAACAAAACTATCGTAGCACTCAAAATATTTTGGACTGTGCAAACAAAGTTATTTCCAAAAATAAACAAAGAATGGGTAAAGAACTTTGGACTGGTGGCGAAAAAGGTGTAAAAGTAGAGTATAAATCTTGCTATAATGATAAAGAAGAAGTAGATTATGTGCTTGGTGAGATAAGAAAACTTTGTGACTACAATGGTTATGCACTTAGTGATTTTGCTATTTTGGTAAGGCTTAATAGTTTGACACGTAACTTTGAAGAAAAAATGAATATGTATGGTATAAGATACAAACTTATTGGTGGTTTTAAGTTTTATGACCGAAAAGAAATACTTGACACTATTGCATATTTTAGAATGGTAGCGAATCCACTTGATAGTGAGAGTATAGTGCGTATTATTAATTTTCCTAAACGTGGTATTGGCGAAACTGCAATACAAAAATTGAGAGATTATTGCAGTGCAAGCGGCAAAACTATGATAGATGCTTTGCTTGAGATAGAGGATAATACTTATTTTACAAAAGCAATGAAAGATAAGTTTGCCAAATTTACTGATTTAATTGTAGATTTAATGCGCGCAAAATTAGATAAAAGTTTTGAGGATTTTGCAAAATACTTATTGGAAAGAGTTGACTTTTATTCTGTATACGATATAGATAATATTGATGATAAAAATAAACTTGAAAATATTGACGAGTTTATGACAATAATACATGAGTATACAGAGCAAAATGAAGGTGCAACATTGGAAGACTTTATGCAGTCAATTTCTCTTATTAGCAATAGCGATGAGGATGTTGCTGGTGATTATCTAACACTTGCAACAGTGCATGGTGTAAAAGGTCTTGAATATAAAGTAGTGTTTATAGTTGGACTTGAGGAAAATATATTCCCAAGTAGCAAAGCCTTAAATAATCCAGCAGAGATGGAAGAGGAACGTCGTTGTATGTATGTTGCAATAACTAGGGCGGAGGATAGACTTTATTTGACAAGTGCTGGTAACCGCTATAGATTTGGCAAGGTTGAATACAATTTAGTAAGTCGCTTTGTAGAAGAGGCAGGATTAATTCAAAAAGACCCAGCACAATTTAAACCAATGAAAATATCCGAATATGCAAATATTGCAAAGGAAAGACCTATATCAAAACCTAACAGCATAAAAAGTAATTTGCAAAAAGATATTACTGTTTTTAAAGTTGGAAGTGCTGTAATTCACTCTAGATATGGTGAAGGGGTTATTATTGCTTTAGATGGTTCAACCGCAACAATATTATTTGCAAAATTAGGCAACAAAAACTTTAACTTAGAATTAGCACCTATAGAATTAAAACAATAAAATTAGTTTAAAAAGTTGTTAAAAACTTTTTAATAAATTTGATAAAAAACAAATAAAATCCGTCGAAAATCGGTATTAAATAAAAATTTATAGCAGGTAATAATATGGATAGAATGACAGAACTTGTTGAAAAACTTAATGATTATGCGTACAGGTATTATACTTTAGATGAGCCAATTGTATCAGATAAAGAGTACGATGCTTTGTATGACGAACTTGTGGAACTAGAAAGTCAAACTGGCACTAGACTTGCAAATTCACCTACTCATAGAGTTGGTGGAGAATTGTTAAAGCAGTTTGAAAGTCATACTCATAAACAAAGACTATATTCACTTGCAAAAAGTCAGTCCTTTGGTGATTTGGAGAGTTGGTGGACTAGATGTGCATACTCTTTGAATGAGGATAAATTTTTATGTTCGGTTGAATACAAGTATGACGGACTTACTGTTAATTTAACTTACAATAATGGTGAATTGGTGCGTGCAACTACACGAGGTAATGGTGTAAAAGGTGAAATTGTCACTAATGGTGCCAAAACTATTCGTACTATTCCTTTAACAATAGATTTTAAAGGTGAAATAGAGGTTCAAGGTGAATGTATAATGAGGTTATCTGAACTTGAAAAATACAATAACACACATGATATTCCTTTAAAAAATGCAAGAAATGCTGCAGCAGGTGCTTTGAGAAATCTTGACTCAAAAGTTACTGCAGAAAGGCATCTTGATTTTATGGCATATAGTGTAGGTTATTCGGATATTGCTTTTAATAGCCAAAAAGAAATGGTAGATTTTTTGGTTAAAAACAAGTTTAGAATAGGTGACTATGTAAAGTATGCGGATAATTTGAATGATATCCAAACACTTATTAACGAAATTGAATCTAAAAGAAACACTCTTGATTACTTAATTGATGGTGCGGTAATAAAAATTAATGAACAAAGTTTTAGAAACGAATTGGGTTTTACTGAAAAATCACCGCGTTGGGCGATGGCATATAAATATGAGGCGGAAGAGGTTACTACTATTTTGAAAGATGTTATTTGGCAGGTTTCAAGAACGGGTAAACTAAACCCACTTGCAGTGCTAGAGCCAGTAGAACTTTGTGGTGCAACAATATCACGTGCAACATTAAATAATTTGGACGATATTTCAAAAAAAGGTGTTAAGATAGGCAGTAGAGTTTTTATTAGAAGAAGTAACGATGTCATTCCAGAAATTTTAGGAGTTGCGGAAGATAACAATGGTAGTGTAATATTGCCACCAGATAAATGCCCATCATGCGGTGGAGATGTTAAAGTAGATGGTGCTTTTGTTTATTGTGAAAATAAAGAGAATTGTGGTGCAGTTCATATATCAAGGCTAGACCATTTTGCAAGTAGGGAAGCCATGAATATTGAAGGTTTGTCTGAAAAAACTATTTTGCAATTGTACAATTTAGGTTTTTTAAGGGATATTGACGATATTTATGATTTAACAGCAGAGCAACTTATTCAAGCAGAGGGCTTTAAGGATAAAAAAGTTTCAAATATTTTAAATGCAATAAAAAATAGTAAAAACGCAGCACTTGATAATTTTATTTATTCCTTAGGTATTGCAAACATTGGCAAAAAGTCTGCAAAACAACTTGCAGATAAATTTAAATCACTTGAAAACTTGCAGTCTGCAACTATTGAGGATATTTTAAGTTTAGACGACTTTGGCGAGATAATGGCAACAAGTGTTTATAACTTTTTTAATAATGATGCAAATAAAAAACTTATTGATAGCCTGTTAAGCAAAGGTATTCAACTTGAATTTAAAGAGGTAAAACAAGGTGTGTTAACAGGTATTACAATTTGTTTAACGGGTAGTATTTCTGTGCCACGTAGCAAAGCAAAACAAATGATAATTGACAATGGTGGAAGTGTGGCAGATAGTGTTTCCAAAAATGTAAATGTTGTTGTTTATGGCGAGGAGGCAGGCTCTAAATTAGAAAAAGCAAAAAAATTAGGACTAGAACTTTGGACAGAAAAGGAGTTTTACGAAAAAATAAATTTTGAAGACTAAAAAAATAAATAACCCACCCCAAAAGAATAAACTTTTGGGGTGGGTTATTTTTATAGTAATTTTATAAAATTTATATTTTATTAATTATATTCTACCAAGCATTTTGTCAATGGAGCCGCCTAGTTCATAAGCAATAGCAACTAGCACTTCAAATTTATGTAGGCGACCTTGCTGCCATAAATTTAATTTAGTAGAAGTAACAATATTATTTTTGGCTAAAACATAGTGTGTAGTGTTATTTAATTGTAATAATCTTTGGTATTCGGGATAAAAATAATTGTTTTTGTATCCTGCTTGTAAGTTTAGATATGTAAAATTAGAACCTAAACCAACCATATAATCAATAGAGCAATTAAAATAATCACAAATTTTTACTACATTTTTTAATAATGGGATAGTGCCTTGCAGATAATCTGCAATTAAACAATGGTCAATATCAATTAATTTAGCAAATTTATGTTTAGTTAACCCTGTTTTAATAAATAAGTCAGTAAAGTTCTCTGTAAAAATTTTTAAATTATCGCTTAACTTTATCATTATTTTTCCTTGTTAATTTATTCTGCCAAGCATTTTATCTATTGAACCACCTAATTCATAAGCGATATTAAATAGTACTTCGAATTGTGGCAAACGTCCATTTTTCCAACGAGTTAGGCAAGTCATATTAACAATACCTTTTTGTGCTAATCTATAATGTTTTGTGTTATTTATAGTTAGCAGTTTTTGATATTCAGGCATAAAACAATTAGGATAATATCCATTTTTAATGTTAGGATAACAAAATTCGTTACTAAGACCAGTTATAAAATCCATTGAACACATAAAATAGTCACAAATTTTTGCGACTGTCTTAGGGGCGGGAATTTGCCCATTTAAATACCCCGTAATTTTTGAAGGAGCAACATTAATTTTTTTAGCAAACTGAGTTTTGGTTAATTCGTTATCTAATATTAAATCATTAAGTATTTCAGAGAATTTCATGTTCATAATTTATCTCCATTTTATCTGTTCTGCCTGTTAAATAATCTAATGAAATTTTATAATAATCAGATATCAAAAAAAGATTTTCAAGTCTAGGGAAATCATTCATTTTTTTCCATCGTATTATATTAGTCTTTGCAAGTTGACAATTTTTAAAAAAACTAGTAATTGATTTCTCTTCTAAAATTAACCAATCTAATCTATTAAAAAATTTTTTCAAATTAGGGGCATTTAATTTTCCATTTTGTTTAACAGGACTTAATCCAACTAAATAGTCAAGTGAACAGTTAAAATAATTAGATAAAATAACTGCCCGATTAACACTAGGATAAAATTCTTGTTTAATGTATTTTCCTAATCTAGCATTTGGAATATTTAATATTTTTTCTAGTTTTAATGAATTTATTTTATTTTCAATACATAGTGACTTTAGTTTAAAATCCATAATTATTTTCATTACATTTTGCTTAATAAAAAAGTAAAGTACTTTTAATACAAAGCCAAAGTTCATACCTCTAAAATTATTTTATCAAGTTATATTAAAATACTTCTATATGAGCCGAAGTTCAAAGTAGTAAAAAAATAATTCAACATAAACGCACCTAATTTTTAATACGAATGTTGAATTAGTTGAGCATAAAAATAGTATGAATAAATTTTGACTGCAATTTTTGTCTTAAATTTTACTTTTTTTCATTAATTCTTAAATTATTCGACAATTTTCGATAGTAAAAATTGAAAATTATATTGATATTATAGTATTTATAGGTGCATATATGTTGACAGAGCCGAAGTTCATACGTATAATTTATATATAAAATATTGCAAAACAAAAAAATGAATGAGTAGCTGAAACGAAAGCGCATTATAAAAGGAGGAATTAATATGGATTTTATGGCATCAATTTATAAAGTTATTGCAAGTGGTTTTAATTTAGAAATAGAAAATGTTTCTATTGTTAAAGATAATGAGATAATTGTATATCTAGCAGATAGAACAACTGCACATATCTCATTGGAAAGATAATTTTTTATACAAAAGAAATTTTTTTAAATACTATTAATATAAAATTTTGATATACAAATGAAAACATAATAAATTAAAACATGCTAAAAATATAAGGAGAAAATATAAATGAAAAACTACGAATTAAACCATGATTTTGGTTATGGAACAAGTATTAATAATGATGATAGCAATATAAAAAAATTAAAACTTAATAATATTAATGATTTGCAAATATATCTTCAAGATTTAATTGAAAGTCAAATGATAAATACAACTATTAAGAATAATGTGATAAGAAAAACTGGTTTTAAAGATGTTAAACTTATTATTAAAACAATATAAAATATAATAAATGTTACATAAAATACCCACCCCAAAAGAATAAACTTTTGGGGTGGGGTTTTATAAAGTTTAAATAATATTTTTTAGTTTATATTATTTATTTTAAATAATTATAAAACTTTGCTTGTAATATTTTATAGTTTGTGTTAAAATATATTTGTATAATTATGTAAAATCATGCAAATGAGATTTTTAGGAGTATATTGCTATGTTAAGTATGACCGGATATGGTAAGGGTGAGGTAGAAGAAAATAATTTAAAAATTGTGGTAGAGGTTAAATCTGTTAATCATAGATTTTTAGATTTGGGTATTAAATTGCCAAGACTGCTTATTAGTTTTGAGGATATTATTCGTAACCATATTAAAAGTCGCATTGCAAGAGGTCATTTGGACATATTTGTTAATTATCAAAACTTAACTGGTGAGCAAGATAACATTGCTTATAATGATAGTTTAGTTGCAAAATATCTTGAAATCGCAAATAATATCTCTGGCAAATATAACATTCAAAATAATGTAAATGTTAGTGATTTGTTTGGATTAAAGGGAATAATTGAAGAAGACGAAAGTAGTATAGATAGTGAACTTACTCAAAAGTTGATTATAAAAGCAGTTGATATTGCCTTGGATAATTTAATTATTATGAGACAAACTGAGGGGAATAAAATTGAAAAAAATCTGCTTGAAAAATTGGATATTTTGACTGAGGTTGTTGCAAAAATTCAAGAATATGCACCTGTTCAAGTGGCAAACTATAAAGATAAATTAAGAAGCAGAGTGCAAGAAGCGCTTGGGGATATTCAGATAGACGAAAACAAGTTAATGAATGAAATTGTTTTTTATGCGGATAAAGTTGCAACTGATGAGGAATTTACAAGACTTAATGCTCACATAGCACATTTTAAAGAAATTACAAAAAATCAAGGTGCAATTGGTAGAAGTTTGGACTTTATCACTCAAGAAATGAATAGGGAATCTAATACTATTGGTTCAAAATGTAGTGATTTATCTGTAAGTAATTATGTGCTTACTTTAAAAACTGAAATTGAAAAAATAAGAGAACAAATACAAAATATTGAATAATGTTTACTTTATTTTTGTAATAGCATAAAGAGAATTGTTTTAATTATAAAACTTAATTTAAAAAAACTAAAATCGCAATAATCCTATCAAAAATCGAGGTTATAATGAAAAAAGGGATATTAATTGTATTAAGCGGACCATCTGGTGCTGGCAAAGGTACTATACTTGCAGAGGCAAAAAAACAAGGACTTGAATTTGCTTTGTCAATTTCTGTTACAACAAGAAGTCCGCGTGGCACAGAAGTTGATGGAATTAATTATTTTTTTAAAACACATAAACAAGTAGAAGAAATGATAAAAAATGACGAACTTCTTGAGTCTAAAAAAGTTTATGACCAAATATATGGTACATCTAAAAAATTTGTTGAGGATAACTTGAATAAAGGTATAGATGTTGTGCTAGAAATTGATACTCAAGGAGCACTTGAAGTAAAAAGCAAAATGCCAGAGGCTGTTTTGATTTTTATTGTGCCAAAAGATTTGGATACATTACATTCAAGGCTTGTAGGTAGAGGCACAGAGAATGAGGAACAAGTTGCAAAAAGGTTTGGCAAGGCACAAGGTGAAATTGCTCAGGCAATTGATTATGATTATTTGCTTATAAATGATAAAATTGAGCAATGTGCCGCACAATTTATTAATATAATTGAGGCAGAAAGATTAAGAACTAGTAGAGAAATTAATAAACAAATAATAGCATCATTTAATTAAAAATTGATTTTAAATGCCAATAAAATAGGTAATAAGCGCAGTAATCGCGCAACAAATATATAGATTTAGGAGGGTATGCTTTATGATGATAGAGCCACCAATTGACAAATTAATTAAAAAGGCAGAGTGCAGATATGCTTTGGTTATGGGAGTTGCTAATCGTGCAAAACAACTTGTAACTCAAGAGGCAGATTATTTAGAGGCAACACATCAAAAACCAATTAGTGTTGCAGCAAAAGAAGTTTACGAAGGTAAAGTCGTAATCTCTAGACATCACTAATGCTTAGTGGAAAAAATATTGTCCTTGGTGTTACAGGCGGAATTGCTTGCTATAAAGCATGTGATATTGTAAGCAGGCTTGTAAAGTTGGGGGCAAATGTAGATGTTATAATGACTAAAAATGCAACGGAATTCGTGAGTCCAAAGACTTTCGAATCCTTGTCGCATAGACCAGTTGCTGTTGACACTTTTCAAAAAATAGAAAACTTTGAAATAGAGCACATATCTCTTGCAAAAAAGGCGGATTTATTTTTAATATCTCCGTGCACTTATAATGTAATTGGAAAAATTGCAAATGGTATTGCAGATGATATGCTTACAACTACAATTGCTGCTGCCAAAAATGCTATAAAGGTTATTTGCCCAGCCATGAACACGAATATGTACACAAATGAAGTGTGCAAGCAAAATTTGCAAAAACTAAAAGAACTTGGTTTTATAGAAATAGAGCCAGTAAGCGGCAGACTTGCTTGTGGAGATATTGGAACTGGCAAAATGCAAGAGCCAAATGTAATAGTAGATAAAGTATGTGAACTGTTGTGTGGCAAGCAAGATTTGGCAGGTAAAAAAGTTTTAATAAGTTGTGGCGGTACAGAGGAAAGTATTGATGCTGTTAGAGTTATAACCAACCATTCAAGCGGTAAGATGGGTATTGCTATTGCAAATGAATGTAAAAGGCGAGGTGCACAAGTTATTTTGGTCGCAGGTAAAGTTAGTGTTAATATTCCATCTTTTAATAAAGTTTTGCAGGTTAAAACTACAATGGACATGTATAATCAAGTAATGAAAAACTATGCCGAGTGTGATTATATAATTATGGCGGCAGCACCATCTGATTACAGACCAAAAGAAGTTGCACAAAACAAAATAAAAAGCGAAAACCTAGTGTTGGAACTTGTAAAAAACCCTGATATTGCGGCAGCAGTTGGAAAAGTTAAAGGTGATAGGAAATTAATTATTTTTAGTGCAGAAACTGAAAATTTAATCGCTAATGCCACTGGTAAACTTGAAAAAAAACATGCGGATATGGTAGTTGCAAATGATGTTACACAAGCGGGTGCTGGTTTTAATGTTGATACAAATATTGTAAATATTATTACAAAGGATAAAATTCAAAATTTTGACATTATGACTAAAAAGGAAGTTGCAAAAATAATAGTAGATAATATGTTGTCTATTTAATGGTATAGATAAATTAAGGTAAAACATAAAGGTTATGATTGCAAAAGTAATAGTTGATATTTCTAATAGTGAAGTTGATAAAATATTTGATTATTTAATTCCCTCAAATTTTGAACTTTCAGTTGGTGACAGAGTGCTTGTCCCTTTTGGTAGTAGAAGTATTGAGGGCTTTTGCATAAAAATAACTGATTATTCTGATGGTAATTTTAAACTAAAACCTATAATAAAAAAATTGGACGAGAAACCTCTTATAAAAAAAGAAATGCTGGAACTTGCAGATTTTATGAGAGAAAAATTTTATTTGAGATTTGTTGATGTTTTAAGACTTTTTATACCATCAAAGTTAAGAGGTAACAAAGTAAAAGCCTTGCAAAGGGAATATTGTACACTTGCGGGAGATACCGAAAGTTTAAAATCTTTAATAAGTCCAAGGGCAAAAAGCCAACTTGCTATTATTGATAGGCTAAAATATGGTGGTGAATACTTGACTGTGCTTAATACAGAGTTTTCGCCTAGTGTTATAAATAGTTTAGTACAAAAAGGAATTATAATAAAAAGCAAGCAAGAAGTTTTAAGAAAACCCGCCTCTGAAAATGATAATAAATGTGCGGATAAAGTTTTGCTTACAGACACTCAAAAAAAGGCAATTGAGCAAATAAACAGTTTTGATAAAAGGGTTGTACTTTTGCATGGAGTAACTGGCTCTGGTAAAACAGAAGTTTATATGTCACTTATAGAAAATGTTCTGCAGCAAGGCAAAACTGCTATAGCACTTGTACCTGAAATTTCTTTAACACCACAGATTATGCGTGTTTTTCGTGCGCGTTTTGGCGATGACATTGCAATGTTGCATAGTGGTTTGTCAGATGGCGAAAGATATGACGAATGGCGCAGAATTTTTGAGGGTGATGCAAAAATTGTTGTCGGGGCAAGGTCTGCTATATTTGCACCGCTTGAAAATTTGGGAATAATCATTATTGACGAAGAGCATGATAGTAGTTATATAAGTGAATCAAACCCTAGATTTAGAACTTTGGAAGTTGCTGAGTTTAGAGCAAAGTATAATAATTGCAAAGTTATTCTTGGCAGTGCTACTCCTAGTGTGGAAAGTTATAACAACGCAAGGCTTAATAGAATAGGACTTGCAGAAATGAATAAACGTATATCAATAAATGGTATGCCAGAAATACAAATTATTGATATGGCAAAAGAATTACATACAGGTAATTTTTCTGTTTTTTCAAACGAATTAAAGGAAAAATTGCTTGAAACTATTAGCAATGGTAATCAGGCTATGATTTTTATAAACCGCAGAGGATATGCATCTTATATGCAATGCAAAAGTTGTGGTTACATTGCAAAATGTTCTGACTGTGATATTGCTTTAACATATCATAAAGAAGACAATATGTTAAAGTGCCATTATTGCGGCAAAAAGTTTAAGCCACTTGATATTTGTCCTAATTGTCATAGCGAAAGTATAAAGCAAGGTAAAATAGGCACCGAAAAGGTTGTAAGAGAATTGCAGACTTTGCTTGGTGATAATGTAAAAATTTTAAGAATGGATAATGATACAACTACTACAAAAACTGCCTATTTAGATATTTTGGGTGCGTTTCGTAGAGGTGAGGCACAAGTTTTAGTTGGCACTCAAATGATAGTTAAAGGACACGATTTTCCTAATGTGACTTTGGTTGGTGTGTTGGATGCAGATATGAGTCTTTATTTTAGTGATTATAGGTCTTGCGAGAGGACATATCAATTAATCACTCAAGTATCAGGCAGAGCAGGAAGAAAAGATAAGTGCGGACAAGTTATCATTCAAACCTATTCACCTAAGCATTATTTGTTTAATTTTGTTAAAAATTATGACTATAAAGGATTTTTTGAAAAAGAATTAAATACTAGACAAGTAACAAACTTTCCGCCTTTTACAACTATAATAAGGGTGCTTGTTACTAATGAAGTAGAGGAAAAAAGCCTTAATTGTACAAAAAAAATATATGACAATTTAAAGGAATTAAAATTGGAGTATGATAGAGAGTTTGTTTATTTGCAGGCTATGAAATCTCCAATTAACAAAATTCAAAATAAATACCGCTATCAAATTGTACTTAGAATAAAAAGAAGTTTTGAGAGCGAAATTGTAGGAAAAATTTATAAAATAGTAGATAATAATAAACAAGGTAATAGTGTATTTGTGGAAATTAATCCGCAAAATATGAGTTAAAGGAGAAATTATGGCTATAAGAGATATTGTAAAAGACGGAGACCCAATACTTAGAAAAAAATGTAGACCAGTTGAAGTTTTTGATGAAAAACTAGGCAAGTTACTTGACGATATGCGTGAGACAATGAATAAGGCAGACGGAGTAGGACTTGCTGGACCTCAAATAGGTATTTTAAGAAGAGTTGTGGTTATTGAAGTAGGCGATTTTTATGTTGAACTTATAAACCCAGAAATTTTAGAAAGTTCTGGCGAACAAATTGGTGTTGAGGGCTGTTTGAGTGTAGAGGGTAAAAATTGCTATGTTTCAAGACCAAATTATGTAAAAGTTAAATATTGTGATAGGTTTGGAAAGCAAATGGTTCTTGAGGCAGAAGAACTTATTGCAAGAGCAGTTTTTCATGAGACTGACCATTTAGAGGGTGTTTTGTTTTATGATAAGGAATATACAGGTAAAGTTAGTAAAAAGAAATTAAAGTGATTTTTGATAATTAATTATTAGTGTGATTTTGTAAAAAATAAAATAAAAGGATTTAATAATGAGATTAATTTTTTTAGGTACACCTGATTTTGCTGTGCCAAGTTTAAAAAAAATAGCAGAATCTAATCATGAAATTATTGCTGTAGTTACTCAGCCAGATAGACCGAGAAACAGAGGTGTGATGTCTCCATCACCTGTAAAGGAAACCGCTTTGGAGTTAGGATTAAAAGTTTTGCAGTATGAGAGAATTAGCCGTGAAGGTGTAGAGGATATTAAAAATTTAAATCCTGACATTATGGTAACTTGTGCTTTTGGACAAATTTTAAGCAGAGAATTGCTTGCAATACCTAAATATGGTGTTATAAATGAGCATGCAAGTTTGCTGCCTAAATATCGTGGTAGTAGTCCTATTCAATGGTGCGTGATAAATGGCGAAAAGGAAACAGGTGTTACTATAATGAAAACCGCTTACGAAGTGGATAGTGGAGATATTTTATTTGCGGACAAAACATTTATTGGCGAGGATGAAACTGCTGGTGAATTGTTTGATAGACTAAGTATTTTGGCGGCAGATAGTATAATTAAAGCACTAGATTTAATTGAAAATGGTAAGGCAAATTTTGCACCACAAAACCATAATGAGGCTACATTTTGCAAAATGTTAACTAAGGCAGATGGCTTAATTGATTGGAGTAAAAGTGCACAGCAGATTAAAGATTTTGTGCGTGGTATGAATCCTTGGCCTTGTGCGTATACAAAATTGGACGGAATGGTATATAAAATGCATAAAGTTAGTGTGCAAAATAATAATTTTTCTGGTAATGCTGGACAAATTGTTATGGCAGACAAAAATGGATTAATAGTTGCTTGTGGTGATGGTGCAATTAGTATAGATATTATTCAAGCACCAAATTGCAAAAAAATGAGTGCAAAAGATTATTTGCTTGGGCATAAGTTGCAAGTTGGAAGTATTTTTGAATAATCAAATAGATAATGATATAAATATTGAGGGAGTAAATGAATAAAGATTTTAGACTTGCTTTTGACATTTTGGATAAAGTGTTTAGGGAAAGTGCATATAGTAACTTGCTACTTACAGAAGTTTTGGATAAGGCGGATAATTCTGCTTTGCTAACAAAACTGGTATATGGCACTTTGGAAAAAAATATTACTCTTGAATATTATATTTCAGAATTATGCAAAAATAAGCCCAATATTAAAATAAGGACAATATTAAAATTAGGGCTTTTTATGCTAAAGTTTATGGATAGTATACCAAGTCATGCTATTGTAAATGAAATGGTAAATTTAACGGCATATATCAAAAAACCTGAATTAGCCGGTTTTGTTAATGCAACTTTAAAGACTGCAATTACAAAAGAATTTTCAATTCCTAAAGACGAAAAATTGGCTTTATCTATTAAATATAGTATACCATTGTGGCTTTTTAAATGCTTGATTAAACAATACAAAAAAGATATTGCAATAGAAATTATGCAAACAAAGTCTTTTGAATTTGAACATATTAGAGCAAACAGCAAAAAAATCACAGATAACGAGTTGCAAAAATGGCTAAAAACCTTGGATATTGAATACGAAAAAAGTGTATATGGTGGATATTTTATAAAAAATAATAAAAAAGTTCGTGAATTGTTTGATGGTGGAATTATTACATATCAGTCGCCATCTAGTATGCTTGTTTGCAAGGCATGTGACGTAAAAAACAACTATAAAGTTTTGGATATGTGTTCAAGCCCCGGTGGTAAATCTGTTTATTTTGGTGAACTTGCGAATAATTTAGCGATAACTGCTTGTGATATTTATCCTAACAGAGTGGAAAAAATAAAAGAATATGCCAAACGTATGGGTGCAAAAAATATAAATGCTATTGTTATGGATGGGACAGTATTTAATAAAAATTTTGATAAAGCCTTTGATTTTGTCTTGTGTGATAGTCCTTGTAGCGGTTTTGGAGTTGCACGCAAAAAGCCAGATATTTATTTAAATAAAAGTTATGACGATATTGTTGCTTTAAGTGAAATTCAGTATAAATTATTAAATAATGCAATTGATTACACTAAAACAGGTGGGCATATTGTGTATTCTACTTGTACAATTTTAAGAGAGGAAAATTATAATATAATTGGCAGAATTTTAAAAGAAAGACAAGATGTAAAATTAGAAAAAATGCCTATATCTATTGAAAACGAAGGCTTTATACAACTTTTGCCTAATAATGATGGTGTAGATGGATTTTTTATTGCGAGGTTGATTAAATGTTAAATGCACTTGATTTTGATATAATAGACTGGTCTAATTACCTTGCTAATATTGGCGAGGCAAAGTTTCGTGCAAAACAAATTTTTAATTGGCTTTATAAAGGTGAATGTTTTGATAATATGTCAAACTTGCCTAAAAAATTGCAGGTTAAATTAAAAGAAGAATTTGTTGAAAATCCAGTAAAAATATACAAAAAACTGATATCCAAAAAAGATGGTACACGAAAATATATATTTGCTCTTTCCGATGGTAATATAATTGAAGGTGTGCTAATGTCATATAAGTATGGTAATACAATTTGTATTAGTACTCAGGTTGGTTGCCGTATGAACTGTGCTTTTTGTGCATCTGGAATTGATGGACTTGTGCGAAATCTTACTTGTGGTGAAATGGTAGGCGAAGTGCTTGCAGTTAATAACGATTTAGGTAATGGCGAAAGACAAATTACAAATATTGTTCTTATGGGTAGTGGTGAGCCATTTGATAATTATGACAATGTGATTAAATTTATTAATCTTATTAGTGACGAGAATGGTATAAACATAAGTAAACGTAATATATCCTTAAGTACTTGTGGTTTGTGCGATAAAATTTACAAATTGGCAGATGAAGTTGGCTCAGTAACATTGACAATATCACTTCATGCTCCTAATGATGATATTAGAAATAAAATTATGCCAGTTAATAAGGCTTATAAAATAGAAGATATAATAAAAGCGGTAAATTATTACTTTGAAAAAACAGGCAGAAGAATAATTTTTGAGTATTCTATGATTAAAGGCATAAATGACAGCAGAGAATGTGCAAAAGAATTGTGCAGACTATTAAAAGGTATGCCTTGTCATGTTAATTTAATTAATTTAAACTATGTAAAAGAAAAAGGTTTACTATCAAGCGAAAAAGAACCTGTTAAAGAATTTTTAAAGGTGCTTGAAAATGCAGGAATTTCTGCAACTATAAGACGTACAATGGGTAGTGATATTGAGGGTGCTTGCGGTCAACTTAGAAGAAGTATTTTGCAAAATAAATAATTGTTTAGACGTATTATAATAGATATTTATACATAATTAAAGAGGTAAAATGAAAGATAAAAAAATACGAACAGGACAAGTTGTTAAAGGTGTTGGTGGGAATTATAAGGTATCATCTGATGGTGACATTATAATTTGCAACGGCCGTGGCAAGTTGAAACTTGATGGGGATATATTTATAGGTGATTATGTTGAGTTTAGTGATTTTGGAAATGGCAGAGGTGCTATAGAAAAAATTTTGCCAAGAAAAAATAAAATCACACGTCCATATATTACAAATATTGATATGATAGTAATTTGTATTGCACCAAGTCCGCGTCCTGATTTTTATTTAGTTGATAAACTTTTAATTAATTGTATAAAGCAAAATATCACACCAGTTTTGTGTGTAAATAAAACAGATTTGATGGATGAAGATTTTAAAAATAATGTTCAAAATTCTTATCAAAATTTATGCGATATATGCTATGTAAATGCTATAAGTGGTAATGGAATTGATAAACTTATCAAACTTATGTCTGGTAATTATGTAAGTATGGCAGGACAGTCAGCAG
>CAJTNW010000002.1:0-14314 GCA_910577795.1 uncultured Christensenella sp. | reverse complement strand
ATCTTCAATTATTAATAGTATTGTAGGAAAAGAAATGTTGCAAACTGGCGAATTGTCAAGAAAAGTTGAAAGAGGCAAGCACACTACAAGAAGTGTTGAAATATTTGATATAGGTCATAACATAAGACTTGCGGATACTTGTGGTTTTTCTGTTTTAGAAATAGAAAATATTAATCCTGATGAACTTTCAACCTATTTTACAGATTTTGATGATTTTGCATGTAATTGTAAATTTAATGGTTGTAATCATATAAACGAACCAGAGTGTGCGGTAAAACTTGCAGTAAAAGAAAATAAATTGAGTAAAGACAGATATGATAGATATGTTGCATTATATACTGATTTACTGGAAAAATGGAGGAAGCGATATGACTGAGTATAAGGTATCACCATCAATATTATCTGGTGATTTTGCAAATATGGGACAAAGTGTAAAAGATGCATGTAGTTGGGGTGCAGACCTTATTCATGTTGACGTTATGGATGGTGTTTACGTGCCAAACATTACCTTTGGTATGCCAATGGTATCTGCAATTAAACCTTATAGTAGTGTGCCACTTGATGTACATCTTATGATTACAGAGCCGGAAAAATATGTTGGTGCGTTTGTGGATAGCGGTGCTGATATAGTAACTTTTCACCCTGAGGCATCTAAGGATGTAAAAAAAGGAATTGACATTATTAAATCAAAAGGTGCAAAATGCGGTTTGGTACTAAATCCTGATAAACCACTTGATTTAGTTTATCCTTACATATACGATATTGATATGATTTTATTAATGAGTGTATTCCCCGGATTTGGCGGACAAAAATTTATAGAATCTGTTTTGGATAAAGCAAAGCAATTAAAAGATTACATTGATAAAAACTATATAAATATAGATATAGAAATAGATGGCGGTGTTAGCAGTGCTAATTCCGAAGTAGTAAGAAATAGCGGAATAAATATTTTAGTTGCTGGTAGCGCAGTATTTAAAAGCAAAAACCCTAAAGAGGAAATTGCAAAAATAAAAGGCTTAAAATAATACTATGAATAAAATTAATAACAAAATTATAAATAACAATACAGTTGCTGCAGTTGTGCTTAATGGTGAGACATACAATGGCAAAATTGCTGGCGATATTATTATTGGTGTTGATGGTGGCTATGATAAAGTTTGTGCTGCTGATTTGTTTATTGGTGATAAAGATAGTGTTGTTTCTGAAATCAAATGTAATCAAAGTATTCTACTTAACGTGGATAAAGATTTGACAGATGGAGAATTTGCTGTTGATTATTTGATAAAAAATGGTGTGAAAAATATTAATTTTTACGGAGTGGCTGGTGGAAGACTTGACCATATACTTGCAAATCTATCTATAATGGCAAAATGCGCGCAAAATGGTGTAAAAGTTGTGGCTTTTTGTAATGATATGGATATTTATATGGTGTCAGATTATTTGCAATTGCAATTAAATAACAATAAAATAATTAGTTTGTCACCTTTTACTGATAGTGTGCATATTATATCCTTAGAAGGGGTAAAGTGGGAAATTTTTGACCAAAATATTTACAAAACTTCTTCAAAAACCATGTCAAATATTGTTACCAATGATACAATTCGTCTTTCTGTGGATTTTGGTATTGTTATGGTAATAGTTAATAAGTAATAATTACATTTAGTGGAGGGCTTATGCGTATTTATTGTGTTGACCCACCAAAGATAATAAAATTTTTTCTTAGAAAAATTTGTTCAAAAAACAATTTAAATGATAAAAATAATTAATAATTTTACTTAAAAAAATAAAATGGAAAGTATCCATTTTATTTTTTTGTTTTTAAAAACAAAAAAGCAGGATTTTGTCCTGCTTTTAGCGCTTAATTAATTAAAAATTAGTTGTTTTCGCTCTTTTTCATTGTGCGAAGGCATCTTGTGCAAACATACTCTGTTGTTTCACGGCCATTATCATCAACTAGTTTAACTTTGTGAACATTAGCATTCCAAGACTTTCTAGCCTTACGATTTGAGTGAGAAACTGTGTTACCGCTCATCTTTGATTTATTGCAAATACTGCATACTCTTGACATAGAACGCACCTCCTATCCGCATATTACTTTAGTATTTTAACACTATTTATTAAATTATGCAAGGAAATTTAAGCATATTTTTTATAAATTTAATTTTTTTGTAGCAAAATTTAAAATTTTAATCTTTTAATTATATTTTGTATGTAATTTAAGCATATAATCATTTTATTACAAGTATTTATGAGAAAAAACGGCTTATTTTAATACAAATTAGGAAATAATAGTTAAAAATGTAATATTTGTGCAATATAATTTATTAAATATACGATTTTTGTAAGAAAGTTATTATTGTCTAACTTATCAAAATGTGAAAAATTTAGGTTAAATTTATGTTTTATTTACATATATCTTTAATTACTTGCTAAATTTTATAGTAAAAAGTCTATTATTGTAAAAAATATTGGAAAATGCTTGATTATTTTTTTTAATTCGTGTATTATAATATTTAAGGAATAGGTGAATTATGTCAGTTAAAACTATTAATAAGTTTGGTAAATTGAGTATTACTGATAACACAATAGCAATGGTGGCTAGTCATGTTGCTAGTGATTGCTATGGTGTTGTTTCTCTTGTTTCTAGAAAATTAACAGATAGTATTGCTGAATTTTTTGGCAAAAAATCTTTTGCAAAAGGTGTAAAAGTTGTTACTATTAAAAATAAAATCAATATTGAAATTTATGCCGTTTTAAAAGATGGTATAAATACTGACGCAGTATGCGATTCTATTAAAAGCGCAGTTAAATACAATGTAGAGAGTTTTACAGGAATGCGTGTGGACGAAATTCTTGTCTTCGTTGTTGGTGTCAGAGTTTAATTAGGAGTTTATTGAATGAAAGTTATAGATATATCAAAGTTTAAAGAGATGGTTATTGGTGGTGCAACACTACTAGAGATTAATAAAGATTATGTTGACTCTTTAAACGTTTTTCCAGTACCAGATGGTGATACAGGAACAAATATGTCCAAAACATTAACAAGTGCTGTTAGTGAAATAGATGGTAAGGATTATGATAATTTTGAAGATTTGTTAAATGATTTTGCTAAAGGTGCTCTAAAAGGTGCAAGAGGTAACTCAGGTGTTATTTTATCTCAAATAGTAAAAGGTATTGCAAAATCATTGGCTGAGGCAAAACAAGTTAATACAAAAGCCTTTGCAAAGGCTTTGCAAAACGCAACAGATGTTGCTTATAGTGCTGTTTCTAAGCCAAAAGAGGGCACAATTTTAACTGTTATCCGTTATATTGCGGAAAAATCTTCTTCTATTGCAAATAAAAATTCGGGTTTTATAGCATTTTTTGATGCAATTATAGAAAAAGGTGAAGAAATTTTGAACAAAACTCCAGATATGCTTCCAGTTTTGAAAAAAGCAGGTGTAGTTGATGCTGGTGGTAAAGGTTTGATATTTGTTCTTCAAGGCTTTAATAATGTACTTAAAGGTGTTCCGATGGAACGTATTGCTCACGAAGATGGCGATGTTGAAGATGCAATGGATAACTTCAATGGAGATATCCACGATTTAGAGAATATTAAGTTTGCTTATTGTACTGAGTACTTTATTATTAACCTAAAAAATAAAACAACTGAAGAAGATATTGAAAAATTAAGAGATAAATTGATGGCAATTGGTGATAGTGTAATTGCAATTGGCGATTTATCAATGGTAAAAGTGCATGTTCATACAAATCAACCTAATAAAGCATTGCAATATGCCTTGAGTTTGGGTGAAATTGATAGAATTAAAATTGAAAATATGCTTGAACAAAATCGTGCTTTAATTAAAAAACACGAGGCTAACAAAAAGCCACTTGCTATGGTTTCTATTTGTTCTGGTGGCGGTTTAGCAAGCATATTTAAAGAACTAGGAGTTGATACTGTTATTCAAGGCGGTCAAACTATGAATCCTAGTGTTAACGATATTTTAAATGTTATAGAAAAGGTAAATAGTGATAATATTATAGTTTTGCCTAATAACAAAAATATAATTCTTGCTGCTGAACAGGCTGTGGAATTATCAAGCAAAAATGTTAGAGTTGTAAAAACTGTAAATGTGCCAGAGGGCATTGCTTGTGCAGTTGCATTTGATATTAATCATGATATTGATAGCAATGTTGAGGCTATGCAAGAAGCATTTGGTGAGGTTGCTTATGGTGAAGTTACTTATGCTGTAAGAAATACTAATATAGATGGTTTTAATTTGCAAGAAGGTGATATTATTGGTCTTACAGGCAAAAAGATAGTTTCTAAAGGTGCAGAAGTTGCTGATGTTACAGTAGATGTTATTGATAATTTAGTAGACGAAGATAAATCTGTGATTACTTTGTATTATGGTGAGGGTGTAACTGAAGACGATGCAAACAATTTAAAAGATTTACTTGCTGATAAATATGACGAGTGTGATGTAGAAGTTTATGAGGGTGGACAAAATCATTATTTTTATATGATTAGTGTTGAATAATTATTATAAATGGATAATAATTATGGCTTGCTTAAAGCAAGCCTAATTTTTTAGGAGAAAGGATGAAATTAGAGGATGTTAAAGGTGTAGGCGAAAAAACTTTAGAAAAATTGAATAGTTTAGGAATCTATTCCTTAATGGATTTGATGGATAATCTTCCTAAAAGTTATTTAGATTTAACTAAAATTGCCACATTTGATGATATTGTTGAAGGCGAATATATTTTGCTAAAGGTAAATATTGAGCACATTTACCCAAGGCAATATAGCAATAAAAATAAAACTTGTTATATAAAATGTGACTGCGTATGCGATGGGCACCCAATGACTTTAATTTGGTTTAATATGCCATATATAGAACATAATCTTGGATATGGAGATTTTTTAGTTTGGGGTATAGTACGATTTGAAAATAAAAAATATACTATAATTAATCCTAATATTGCAGATGTTGAAAATAAATATAAACTAAAAGATGTTAAGCCAGTATATTCATTAAAAGGCAAATTGGGGGAAGTCGTTTACCGAAAAATAGTTGACAATGCTTTAAAAGACTTTGTACCAAATAATCTTTTACCTAATTTGTTTGATTTAAGAAAAATTTATCAAAATATTCACTTTGCAAAAACTTATGAAGAAATGTATGAAAGTCAAAGTCAACTTGCTTTGTATGAAATGGTGGTACAATTGCTTTGTTATAAAGTTTTGCGTAATATAAAAGAATGTGAAGTTTTAGAATGTGTATATCCACATAGTGTAGATAACTTGTTGGGATATAAATTAACTGAATCGCAGCAAAAAGCAATAAATGAGATTATTTGCGATTTAAAAAGTGGATTTCCTATGAATAGGTTTGTATTAGGTGATGTTGGTTCAGGCAAAACAATAGTTGCTCATATTGCTATGTACATGATATATCAAAAAGGGTTCCAGTCAGTTTTATTAGCACCAACAGAAATTTTGGCTATTCAACATTTTAACAATTTTAATAATGTGTTTAAAAGGTTAAATATAAAAGTAGCATTACTAACTTCTTCAACTTCAAAAGAGGATAGACAAAGTATACTTAGTGGCTTAAAAACAGGCGAAATTAGTGTGTTATTGGCTACTCATTCTTGCATTGAGGATAGTGTTTGTTTCAATAATTTAAAGTTAGCAGTTATAGATGAGGCACACAAGTTTGGTGTAAAACAAAAGGCAAATTTAATTGCAAAAGGTGATGGGGTACATTGTTTATCTATGTCTGCTACACCTCTTCCTCGTTCCTTTGCAATGATGGTATTTGGTGATTTGAAAATTAGTAAATTGTATAAATCAGAAGATAGAAAATCAAATATAAAAACATTTTCTTTAAGGTCTAATAAAATAGAAGATATGTTTAAATATTTTGCAAATAAAATAAAAAATAATTCGCAAATAATTATCGTTTGTCCACGTGTTGTGGATAGCGGGGTAGAAGATTTTTATTCTGTAAAAAGTGTTTATAAAATGCTTGCAGGAAAATATTTTAATAAAGAAGATATTGGCATACTTTATGGTAGTATGAAAAATACAGATAAAGAAAAAACAATTAACGATTTTTATAATGGAAATATAAAAGTTTTAGTTTCTACTACAGTAATTGAAGTTGGAATTGATGTTGCAAATGTGGATACAATTGCTATTTTAGGTGCAGATAGGTTTGGTATTGCAACTTTGCATCAATTAAGAGGAAGAATTGGTAGAGATGGTAGACCAGCCGAATGTTATTTGCATTGTGCTAGTTTAACAGTACCAGAAAGAATAAACAAAATGAAAGTCATTGATGATGGTGTAGTATTAAGTGAACTAGATAGTAAAGCAAGGGGATTTGGTGATTTAATTGGCTTTAATCAGTCAGGTAAAAATACTTTTGATAAGTATGTTGTAAAAATAACTTTAGATATGATAGATAAAGCAAAAAGCATACTAGATAACATTAATATTTCTGAATTAGATAATGTATTACTTTCAAAATTGATAAATAAGTATAATTTTTATCAAGATATAGTTTTAAATTGATTAAAATAAATTGTGATTTATATTATAATTTGTGTAAATTTTGGTAAAAATTTTAACAAATTATAGAAATTATGTTTAATATATGATAAAATTATTATGATAAATCACACTTTAATGAAAGGGGGAGAATTAGTATGTTAAAAGGAAAAGTTGCAATAATTACAGGCGGAACACGTGGTATAGGTTTGGAAATAGTACGTTTATTTAAGGAAAATGGAGCAGAGGTTATTTTGCTTGGCTCAAGAGCGGAGACTGTTGATAAAGCAATTCAATTACTAAATGATGAAGATATTAAGATTGAGGGATATTACCCTAATCTTTCAAACTATGACGAAGTTAAGCAAGTTGCAGATAAAATTGCTGAAAAGTATGGCAAAATTGATATTTTAGTAAACAATGCAGGTATATCTGCAAGCAAAACTATAGATGATACTACAAGTGAAGAGTTTAGCAAAATAATAGATTTAAATCTTAATGCAATTTTTAATATGACAAAAGCAGTGGTGCCTTATATGAAAAAACAACATGAAGGTGTTATTTTAAATACAAGTTCAATGGTAAGTATTTATGGGCAACCTTCTGGTGTAGGGTATCCGTCAAGTAAGTTTGCTGTAAATGGTTTTACAAAGTCTCTTGCAAGAGAACTAGCACCTTTTAATATTAGGGTTAATGCTGTTGCACCAGGTATTACCAATACCGATATGGTTACAAACCTTCCTAAAGAGGTTATTGCACCACTTATTAAAACAATTCCTCTAGGCAGAATAGGTGAGCCAAGGGATGTTGCAAATGCGTTTTTGTTTCTTGCAAGTGATATGGCAAGTTATATCACTGGTGATATTTTGTCAGTTGATGGCTGTGCAAGAAGTTAAGTATAAAAATGGATTTGTGAGGGATTTTAAGTCCCTCGCTTATTCCAATATTATTTCAGTATATTATAAAAAGTTATTAAATTTCAGTGTCATTATTCAAAATTTTAGCATATAATTAATTTGTAAGCATATTAGATATAATAATAGTTTACCTTGCTGAGTATTGATTTATCTGCTGATTTTGATAAAATTATAGCAAAATTAAAAAAAATAAAAAAAGTTTGTAAAAACTCTTGCTTTTTTTTAAATCATTTGTTATAATACAAACACTGTGGAAGCTTAGCTCAGTTGGGAGAGCATCTGCCTTACAAGCAGAGGGTCATAGGTTCGAGCCCTATAGTTTCCACCAATATGCGGGAGTGGCTCAGTGGTAGAGCGTCGCCTTGCCAAGGCGAATGTCGCGAGTTCGAATCTCGTCTCCCGCTCCAATTTTTTTATGGCACCATAGCCAAGTGGTAAGGCAGAGGTCTGCAAAACCTTTATCCCCAGTTCAAATCTGGGTGGTGCCTCCAAAATGCCGAAGTGGCGGAATAGGCAGACGCAAAGGACTTAAAATCCCTCGGTCCACAAGACCGTACCGGTTCAAGTCCGGTCTCCGGCACCAAATGGAATAAAATGAACCATATTAATCAATATGGTTCATTTTATTTTTTATGAATAACTATATTTACATTTTCTATGTATATTTTTAAAATAATTGTTAAGCACTTTAATATTATTCTATCTCTACTATTTTTAATCTGTTTTCTAGCAATAATTTGTGCATTAAATTTTTGCCTTGGTCTTTGTTTGCTAGAGTATTGCCATAATTATTAATTAAATCATATATTGCATCAAATTGTTCATATCCTTTTGAGTAATAAAAAATTAAACTTACTAAGTTATTATCGTAAATATTATAATAATCAAAAATACTTTGAAAGTATGAATAATCAGCACTACTTAGTGAATGTCCATAAAATTTAATTTCTAATCTTTGGTTATTGTCTATAGTAGGTAATATTTCTGTAGGTGCAGATATGTTTTGCATTTTTCTATATGTTTTACTAAAAAGTCTTAATTCTGGAATTTCATTTTGTGATTTAATGGCAGTATCATCTATACCAAAAATAATGTTAGAACATTTGCAGTTTTTACATTCATTTTTACAAAGTTTGCCATGTACATTGTTGTATTTACACGGATTTGTTATTTTCAGTGTGTCAAAGAAATTGGTATAATTAAAACTTAAAATGTTTGTATTTTTTAAACTTGCAAATTCTTTTGTTAAGGAATTATTTTCTTCATATATGTATTTGTTTGCTAATGCTGATGCTTCTTCTTTAGACATTATTTTCATTATGTCAACAAAAATATCTGCTTTTTTATTGCAGTATGATTGGTAATTATTATATGTTAATTTTGCTAATAAATTTATTGCTCTAAAAACATAGTTAGAATTTATTTCTTGTTCGTTATAAGGATTAATAATTTGATTTTTAATATATTTACAAAAACGATTTTCAAAATTATTTAATTCGTTTAATAACTTCTTTAACAATAAAAGAAAATTTGCATTGTCATAATTTCTATTAATTTTTGAATAATAATTATAAAAGATATTATCGCAAGAGTTTAATAAATAATCATATATTTTATCTTTTGTTTCTTCAAGTGTAACTTGCCTATTCTTTATTGCATGTAATGCAGTATACCATATACCTTCATTAATGTTTGAAGATTTTTTATTATTGTAGCCAAAACAAATTTTCCAAAGTGTTTCCATAATTATTTTTTCTATATCACACTATTCATAATCTTTATTGCCAAATTGGCGATAATATTGAAATAGTAAACCTTCCCAAAATTTTGAAAAATTATTTCTTATTGTTATTTCCCAATAGTTATTAGAATCAGTTACAATTTCACTTTCAAAAAAATCTTTATAACTAGATTTTAGGCCACAATGTAAGTCAAATCCATTTCCTAATATTAATAGTTGTTTTGTAATAGACATATTACACTCCTAGTTGTTAATTTTGTATTTTAAATATATCATAAAATGTTGTATTTTGTCAATTATGGATAAATTTTGTTTTTCGTATAAATTATTATTGGTAAAGTTTATTAAAATTATTTAGGGTAGTGGTGAATGTTTTGAGTTATTTTAAGAATGATATTTGATTATTATAATTATTAGATTTATATAGACTTTATGTTTTAAATGTGATATAATATTTTATAAGATAAATTGTTGGGGATTTAAAAGGAAAAGATGATAGAATTAAAAAGTATTAACAAGGTATATCAGACAAAGACAAGTGAGGTTAAGGCGCTAGTAGATGTTAATTTATCTTTTAGTGAAACTGGACTTGTATTTATATTGGGTAAAAGTGGCTGTGGGAAATCTACTTTACTTAATATAATGGGTTGTTTAGACCGCCCAACAAGTGGTGAATTTGTTGTGGATAATAACAATGTATCACAATTGAATTCAAGTGAACTTGATTATTTTAGAAATTACAATGTTGGATTTATTTTTCAAGACTATAATTTAGTTGAAGAGTATAATGTGTATGAAAATATTGAATTGGTTTTGGATTTGCAGGGCGAAGTTGACGAACAAAATAAAATATCTGGTGTATTAGAAAAAGTCGGATTATCGGGTTATGAAAAACGCAAAATAAAAGAGTTATCTGGTGGGCAACAACAAAGGGTTGCAATAGCAAGAGCAATTATAAAAAACACCTCATATATTTTGGCTGATGAGCCAACTGGTAATTTGGATAGTGCGACTAGTGAAGATATTTTTAATTTGTTAAAAGAAATATCAAAAGAAAAATTGATTATTGTTGTAACGCACGACAAAGAAAATGCGGAACAATATGGTGACAGAATTATACGCATGAAAGATGGGGCAATTGTTGAAGATAACACTAATAATTGTAATGCTGTTATTGAAAATAATTCTTCAAAAATCGATACTAAAATTAAAAAAATTAGTTTTAAGCAGGTATTTAAATTTGCTTTACGTAACATGTGGCGACGTAAAATTAGGCTAATTGCCTCAGTAGTTTTGTGTGCGTGTTGCCTTGGAGTTTTTGGTTTTTCTTTAAGTTTTACACGTTATGATTGCTATAAAAAATATGCATCGGTTGTTGATGAATACAAACCTGGTTATCAAATATTTGGTAATTTACCAGGTTATGGCGGGGATGAAGATAAACAAGAATTAAACATTATAGATAGTGGCAAGGTTGCTGAAGCAATTAATTTGTTTGATGGCGCAGTTATGCCAATTTATACTGATGGGGATAATGTTTATGCTGTATTAACTGAGGAAAATGTTGAGTATTTTCCATTTATTTTGTTTGATAAGGTGCCTGATAGAGATGCTATTATTCCACAAAAATATGACGAAGTAGTTAGAATAGAACAATATAATTCGTCAGTGTCAATTGCAACTATTGCTAGATATAGAGAATGTAAAGAAATTGCAGTTTTGGATTTGCAAATGACGAATGGTAGGCAAAGATTAAAAAATTATTATCAAAAAATAAAAGAAACAAAATATGATGAAAATTTAATCGGACCAGAAACAAAAAGGATTCAAGAAAGTACTGATGAAGAAATTGATGAGTTGATAAGTAATATAGAAGGTGCTATACACAACATTAATTACTTTGTGCACCCTGATTTTGTGACTGAAATTTTACCAAACAGATGCGGAGATAATTATATTAATTTCACTTTTAAAGAATGGGTTTTTAAGGATGGAGTTGGCGAAGAGTTGTACAGCAGAAAAAGTGCAGGATATTTTTATAATTTAAGTACTGTACAAAAATTTGCAGATGAATTAGTATTTTTACCACAATATAGTGGTAAAACAAAATTGCAAAATAACGAGGTTGTTATTAGTGTTGAGTTTGCAAAAATTTTATTGAGCGGAATTGAACAACGACTTACTAAAGATATATCTGATAATGAAGCAATAGATGCGGTGATTACTGGACAAGTAAGAAATATAACATTAAGAGATGATAATGGATTACCTTTTAATGCAACAATAGTTGGATATTACGATGTTAGCACAAGTGAATGGCTAAGTTGGAATGATGACCTAAAAAATCAATTTTCACAATATAAATATAATGAAATATATAACGCACCATTTGTAGTTAGTGATGAGTTATATAATAATGAAAAGCCAGTTGAGAGTGGGTGTATTGGTTTGTTGTTAAATTTTGATAAAATAGATTTAAATGGTGCTAAAATGAAATTTTTGTTTAGCGATATAAATCAAATAGCATTTTATAATTTTACAATATTACGAGAATTTAGTTATTATAATCATCTATATGAACACAATTTGAATACTTCAGGTCCAATATTTATGTATATAGCATTAGGTTCGGCTATATTGTGTGTTATTGCAATATTAAGTTACATTTGGGCGGTTATTCATGATAGTAAGCACAAAATAGGAGTGCTACGTGCACAAGGTATGAGCAACTTAAGCATAATTTTGATATATGCTATAGAAAGTTTAGTAGTTTGTGGTATTGCTATTTTTATTGGTTTACTTGCAGGTCTTGGATTTTCAAATTGGTTATGGTTACAAAGTGTATTGTCAGTGGAGGGTATAATTCATTTTACAATGACAAATTTTGGTGTTACAAATATTTAGTGTACTAGGATTAGGTCTTGCAATAGGATTATTAGGTGCAATATTGCCTATAGCAATTAATTCTAAAAAATCCCCAGTTTCTTTGATTAAATAAATAATTGAAAGAATAATATACTTAAAATAAAACATATCGTTAATATTGTTAATTGTATTGTAGTAAATATTTATAAGATTTATTTGGAGATTCACTGATGTTTATGAGTAAAAAATTGCAAAATATCCATTTGATAATTATACCTATATTGTTTTTGATAACCTTAATATATAGTATAGTTACATTATGCACTAAAAGAGATAGTCAAAACTGGTATAGTTTTGTTGGACAAATTGTGCTTGTGGCGGTGTGGATATTTGCAAATATTGTGCTTAAAAAAGTATTAAAAAATAAAGCAGTTGCTATTATTTTGGCAAATATTATTTTTCAGTTGTTACTGGCTGCCCATATATTTATTTATATAATTACCGAAATCATAAGGCAAGCATTGTATTTTGAATTTGCGGAATATTTGTTTGATTGTTATATTTTTATCAGTTTTGTTGCAATGGTTATTATGATATATGATTTGATTAAATCAGTAACAGATATAAATATATTTAAAAATGCAATAAATATTGAAAGCGAAAAAGTAAAAAAACTAAACAAGGTATTTTTGGCTATAATTCCTACTTTAATTGTTTGGGTATTGCTTTATAGTTTGGTTATGCTGTCTTTTGATATTATGTACATATTATTAAATGGGTTAGTACTAATATTGCTTATAGCAATTTGGATTAGTATGAATTTGTTCCTTACAAAACACATTAAAAATAAAAAATTGGCTTTGATTATATCTCAAATAATTTTTCAAGTTTTTTTGTGGATATGTGTTATTTGTTTTATTGTTTTGACATCATTAGTAGCAGAGATAGATATTGTTGGCTGTGTTTATCTATACATTAGTTTTACTATCATAAGTATATCTGCGCTTGTGGTATTAATGATGCAACTAAAAATACAAAATGTTAGTGTAAATAATATACAAACGTGTATTTAAGTTTGCAAGTTTATATGTACAATTTGACAAGAAATTAAATAATTGATAAAATAGCAATTAATAAAAAATACTAAAGAAAAAGAAGGGAGTCGTTTATGAAACCACTTGGTGGCGGTTGGGATGAACTTTTAGGAAGTTTATTTGCCGACGAAAAATATTTAAAGATAAGAGAGTTTATTAAATACGAATATACTCATAATGTGGTATATCCTAATATGTACGATATTTATAATTGTTTTCGTTACACACCTGTTAGTAATTTGAAAGCAGTTATTTTAGGTCAAGACCCATATCATGAACCCGGTCAAGCACATGGGTTGTGCTTTTCGGTTAAAGATGGAGTAAAACTTCCGCCATCACTTCAAAATATTTATAAGGAAATTGAAAATGATTTGGGGATAAAAGAACCTAATAACGGTAATTTGATTAAATGGGCAAAAGAGGGTGTATTATTGCTTAACACAACACTTACAGTTAGAGAGCATCTTGCGAATTCTCATTCAAAATGCGGTTGGGCATGGTTTACAGATAATGTTATAAAACTAATATCAGATAATACAGAAAATACTGTGTTTATTTTATGGGGTGGCAACGCAAGAAGTAAAGTGCCTTTAATTGATAGTAAAAAACACTTAATTTTGCAAACAGTGCATCCATCACCACTTTCTGCATTTAATGGATTTTTTGGTTGTAAACATTTTTCAAAAACTAATGAATATTTAGTATCTAAAGGCAAAAAGCCTATTGACTGGGATTTAAATAATTAATACATATTTTAAGGTAATATATTATACATTATATGAAATTGAAGGACGAGCCTTTTTGTGCTATAAAAAGCGGTAAAAAGGTTGTAGAAATGAGGTTGTTTGATGAAAAACGCACACTTTTAAAGTTGAATGATTTTATTGAGTTTGTAAACATTGAATCTGAGGAAAAATTAAAGGCAAAAGTGCAAGAATTGAAAAATTTTAGTAATTTTGAAGAGTTGTATAACTTTTATGATAAAACCGATTTAGGGTATTTGGATTATCAAAATGCAAGTTATAAAGATATGCTAAAATATTATAGTAAAAGTGATATTGAAAATTATGGTGTAGTAGCAATAAAAATAAAAGTAGTAGATTAGTTTTTAGTATAAAAAGCAAAAGCAATTTTAGGCTTTTGCTTTTTTGTTTGCCTG
>CAJTNW010000001.1:107779-108071 GCA_910577795.1 uncultured Christensenella sp. | reverse complement strand
ATGACCCTCTGCTTGTAAGGCAGATGCTCTCCCAACTGAGCTAAGCTTCCAAATTTTTTAAATCTTTATAAACTATTTTTTATAAAAATTTAAAGTATTTAATATAAAAACTAATCCTTAAAAGATTAGTTTTTTAATTAGTGGTGACCCCAAGGAGAATCGAACTCCTGATTCCACCGTGAAAGGGTGATGTCTTAACCGCTTGACCATGGGGCCACAATATGTTGTGGTGGCGGTGATGGGATTCGAACCTATGACCTTTCGGGTATGAACCGAACGCTATAACCAACTA
>CAJTNW010000001.1:93380-107769 GCA_910577795.1 uncultured Christensenella sp. | reverse complement strand
CCCGCCATAATATGTGATTATACACTAAGTTATATAATCAAATTCTTTGCTCTTCTGTTTTAAATAAAACAGCACCGCCAAAAATTAATTGGTTGCAGGAGTTGGATTCGAACCAACGACCTTCGGGTTATGAGCCCGACGAGCTACCGACTGCTCCATCCTGCGACAATATGCTAACTAAATAGCACTATATGCTTGATTATAATACATTATTTTATTGCTTTTGTCAAGGATTTTTACAATAAAAAAATATTTTTTTCTTATAATCCGCATTTTGTCATTTTATTTTTGACGGTGTATTTAACTTTTATTTAAATTTTTAACAAAAAACATTACAAAAATCGGTACTATTTTAAATTAATGATAATTTGTTATTAATATATTATATTCAACTTATGCAAAATAATTCCTAATTTTATAATTATCTTTCATCTCAATTTTTTTATAATATCAAATTTTATTTATCTTTTATCTATGAGTATCCACTTTATCAAAAAATCTTTTTTTATTAATTTATCTCTTCAGAATCATCATCAAAATTATCTCTCTCCTCTTCATTTATTATGCTAGCAAGTTTTGAATTTGGTTTGTATATAATATCAACAATTTCATTTTCATTATAAAAATATCTGCTAAATGCTGTTAATTTTTTTCCATTACAATAAAGCAAAACTCTATACACCAATACATTAGAATGCTTTTTCCCTATAGTCTGTGAATAACTGGATATAAGTGTCAATGCTACAATAGCACTATCTTCAATAAACTTTCTTTTATATTCATAATTAAATGTTTTTTCATATTTTTTTGCTCGCCACATTGACCTTTTTTCTGTAATAGTAACTACTATTGCCGCTATTACAATTAATCCTGCCCCAACCCCCATTAAACTTAATGTAACAGTCAACCATCCTATGTCCCCAGTTATAATAAGCATACAAGCAAAAACTAATGCTAAAATAATACATGCTAAAAAGCCAATAAGAACAAAGTATCCCATCCAATAATTTGATGTCCATTCTTTTAATATTTTACTCTCACGTCTACTAGACAGTAGTTTTTCCTTTTGGTTATCTGCCCCATAAGCACTATTTATTGCTTGCAACTCTTTTTCTTCAATACTGCTCTCGTCCAACCAAACATCTTCTTCATATATATCTTCATCAGTATTAAAATAATCTTCAAAATCACTATCTATATACTCTTCTTCTGTATCTTCAACCTTTTTACCACTAGCAACCATAAGACTAAAAATTGAACCTATGAATGTAACTCCGAATAAAAAGACACCTAAAATAAACGCTGGAAGAGATGGCAAAGTTAACCCAGAAATAAGTATATTTAAAGATATAGAATTACAAATTATGATTATAAACCATCTTTTCTTCATAAAATCCTCAAAATCAATGAATTTCTATTTTCTTACCATTTATCTTTATTTAGCATTAAATAGCCTTCTAAATTATCTTTTTCACTAACATACAGATATTCAAAACCTAACATTTCCATTATTTTTATCAATTCTAAAGATGCACCAACTATAATATCTTGTCTGCCTTTAATTAGTCCTTTTATATTGTCCCTATCCTCTAATTTAGTACTTTTTACTTTATGATAAATTTCATTTATATCTTGTTTGTATAACTTGTAGTTATGCACTTTATTGCTATCGTATACCTCAAGTTGTAATAAAATTGCTACTATAGTAGATGCAGTTCCACCTATTGCAACTAATTTTTCCATTTTTGGAATACTTCCATATTCTTTTAATTTGCCGTCTATATATTTTATTAATATTTCTTGGTCTTCCCCGCAATTATCCCTTAGTCTAACTGCCCCCATTGGTACACTTTTACTATAAATTATATTTCCATTATTCCCGCAAACAATTTCTGTACTCGCCCCGCCAATATCTACTACACAAGTGTTTTGACCTTCAGATGCACCGGTAAAACCAAGTTTTGCCTCCATATCGCCACATACAACATCTACGCAATAACCTGTAATGTCTTTTATACTATCTGTAAAAAAGCGACCATTTTTTGCACTTCTTACTGCTTCAGTTGCAAAAATATGTACTTCTGCTCCTTTTTCTTCTGCAAGCACTACAAAATCTTTAATTGCATTTAAACTTCTTTGTATAGCACTATCTTGCAAATATCCTGTTTTGTCCAAACCATCTGCAAGTTTTGTTGTATTCAAATATTTTTTAATAGATACCTCGCCATCACTCAACATTAAACGAATAGAATTACTGCCGATATCTATAATACCATAAAGTTTTTTCATATTAATCCTCTAAAACTTTTAATTTTCATATTTATATTGTATCACAAAAAATTATATAAACAAATAATTTAACAAAATTTTTTCAAATTATAAAATTATTTGAAAAATTTTAACCTTTTATTAAAATAAAAAAGCCCCTATTTTTTAGAGCCTTTTTTTATTTTATCTATTCATTCCTTATTATTTGAAACAATTTTTCTTTTTAATTTTCTACTTTTAAATTTGTTATTTATATAACTTATAGTTTTACACAATGCAAAAACCAAAGCAACGTATGTCACAACGTAATATACCTTAATTTTCCCGTTAAAAAACAAAATTACGGCTAAAGAAAATACTGCGACTAACAAACTACCTTGCACAAAACCACGAATCACACCGCTTTTTTGTCCACTAATTAAAATTGCCAGTCCACTAAATATAAAATGAATAATAATATATATGATAGCAGAAACAAACAAAACACAAAGTTCAAATAATTGCTCACTTGCTAAATTTATCACTTCATTAGCCTCTTAAAAAATCCTTGTTTTTCTCTACTTTTAGAATACTCTAAACTGCTTACAGTTCCGCTAACAACTGCTACCCCACTATCAATATCTAATGCTTTTATATCAAAACCACTACCATGTATTGTTATAATATTATCTGCAAGTTTAAAAACAGCAATATTTTCATCGTATTCTAGCGCACAAACTACCCCTCTAATTTCAATACTTTCTCCATAAACAATATTTACGGTATGCTTTTTTGCAACTTTTTGTTCTATATCCATGCCCACCTCTTTATCAATTTTCAGTAAACATATATAACAATATGTTTTTATATTACTCAAAATTGTTATTAATATTAAAATACTTCTTTATAATATATTTTTGTTATTACTGCTTTATGCAAAAAGTAAAAAACCTTTGCTTAACTGCAAAGGTCTTAATATCTTATTTTTATTTATGCAATAATAAAATTATATAACTATATGTTATATAATTTTATTATAAACATTTAATTAATCGCTCAAATACTCAATAAACTTTTTAACTGCATCTGCATAAAAAGTTACTCCAGCATCTATAGTTGCATTAAAATCTGCACTAGCATTGTCATCCGCACTATCGGAAACAGCCTTTATCATTAAAAATGGAATATTATGGTTTTTACATGCAAAATAAATACCAGCACTTTCCATATCGCAAATCTCACCACCAAAATGATTAATAAGCCAGTTCCTAAACTCATTATCGTCAACAAATTTATCACCAGACACAATTCTTACAACTTTGCGGTCACCAATAACTTTTTTAGCCAATTTTAACATTTGTTTGTCGGCATTAAACACAAAACTATCTGGCTGGAACAAATATTTACCTGCCATTTCTTTGTTTTTATAACTAGCAGTGAATTCATAATGAACTATCTCGCCAACATAAGCCACTCCACCACAGTCCAAATCACTAGATAGACCACCTACTACACCAAAGTTTAAAATAACATCAATATTAAATTTTAAAATTAACAATTGAGTTGAAAGTGCTGCAGCAATTTCACCAACACCACTATCTGCCATAAAAATCTTGCAATCTTTATAATTAAATTCTGTAACTTTTATTTCCCCAAACTTATATTTATCAACAAATTTTCCAAAAGATTTAATTAAATGCTCTTGTTCCTCAGGTAGAGCCACTACCATACCAATTCTTTTTACTTTTTTCATAATCACACCTCTTAAATATTATAAATGTAAAAATAAAAAAAGTCAATATGTAATATACCATTATTTAAATTGCAATAAATAATAAATTCAAACAACTTTATATAAATAATCAACTCATAAATTAAGCAAATTTTATAGTTTTGCACATATTTTTCATTTTCTATATCAAAATTTTAACTAATTTTATATAAATTTTTCATTTCTACTTTAAAACCACTATTTTTTCTTAATTTATGCGGATAAATTGCCTAAATTGTGGATAAACTCTTATTTTTTACTCAAGTTATCCACATTTTGGCATAGTTATCCACAATTTCATGTGTAATCCACACATTTTAATAATAACTTATAGTTATATTTGATTATAAATATGAGTAAAACCAACTATAAATGTGGATAAATATGTGAATTTGTGGAAAAGCCAACAATTAAATTACTAGTTTAATTATATTTTATCACTATTTTATCAGTTTTATTCACAATTAATAAGCAATTTAACACTATTTCAGTAGTTTTACACACAATTAAGAAGTAATTTTATAGATTAATATGAACATTTATAACAAAAAAATAAAAAAATAATATATGTATCTATTTTTATATAACTATACACAAAAAATCATATTTTAAAACAATTTAAACATATCTTATATTTTTTGTCATAAAAATTACATTTTATAGCGCAACAAGCATTTTTTATAAAACAACACAAATATCGCTTTTTAAGTAATTATATTAAAGTTACAACACTTATAATATAGCATCTTCAACAAATGTTTCATGTGAAACATAACATTATGTTATATAAATTTATAATTTCTACTATTATATCAACAATTTAACACAATACACAATATAAATATTTGCTGGAGCATAATAAAACAATAATTTAAAAACATTAACAATATATCCCATCACAATAAACATTTACATGCAAATAAAAATAATACACACATTACCGAAACATTATTTCACCTAACATATTCATTACATCAAATCATCATAAATCAATAAAACAAACAATAACACCAACTATATTATTTTTACATTAAAAAACTTAAACATCTTAGTTCTTTTGCAGACACAAAGTCAACACCATTAAAATTTGTCATGTTTTAGCAACAAACCCCCCAGCCACACAATGATAATTTTATAATATTTATAAATAACATTATAATTTTCCAATTAAATTTACTTATTGCATAATAAAAAAAACACTTGTCACCTTCTACATATTAAAATATAATAGTAAACATTCGCAAAATCATTTATTATTAAGATAATTTTTATCGCATAAACTAAACCGCACTTATTATATATAACAACACAATAAGCATAAACAAGACAAGCATGTAAATTTATACACTCAAAAAAAAGCCAATTTCAATTTCAACAAATCACACCAACAAAACAATAAACTTGGACTAAATAAATTAAAAATATCGCAAACACTAACATATTATACATTGCAAAACACAAAAAAATGCAATAAAAAGTATTAATCACACATTATTTACAGATATTTAATAAAAAACTATCTTTTTATTCCACTTAACAATTGTTTCATGTGAAACATATTACATTTTGTTATATAAATTGTTTATTTTTATATTTTACAATACTACTACCTCATAATTTGCAAATTATTTAAAAAACCGATTGCCAGATTAAATTTTATAACACAAATCATAATTAATTGTTTATTTTTATTAAAAATGTTTCACATGAAACACTTTTAGTTATTTTGTATAACCGATAGTTATTTTTAATTTTTATTAATATTAAATTGGTAATTATTTGAGTTTAAATACCCAAATATCATATTTTAATATTATCAAACTTTGCCAAGTATCGTTATTTGTATGCATATTTTGGTATACATTGCTATTTTTATTAAAATTGGCTTTTTCTTCTTGTTTTTTTTGCATTTAGAGTGTTTTTTAATAGTTTTTATATATTTTCTACATGATTTTATTGCTATTGTTTTTATCTTTTTTCACTCTATAAATTTTTGTTTATCGTGAAACTTTATTAGACTAAAACCGGCTTAATATTTATAATTATTACAAATTTAAGCCTTTATTTTTCTAATTATTAATAATTTTTTTAATGATTTTTGGTTAAAATTTCCTTACTCCGATATTTTATTTTGCTATGTTTCACGGGTTTTGTGAAACGTTTTTCAATGTTTTTCATAAATATTTAATTTGAGCATATTTTCCTATCTTTTTGCTTGATTTTTTGCCTTGTTTTTCATTTTTTTGAACATGTTTTTTGGTATTTAACAATTTTATGGGATATAAATACCTGCAAACTAATCGTTTTTTACAATTATTATGCGTTTATTCAATATATTTTTGTTACTATATTTTTTATTAATAATATATAAATTCATTCTATTCGGTTGACTTAACTACTTTTTTAATATATAATAATAGCGAAATTGTGTGTAATTATTGATTAAAAATTGATTAATTCTATAATTTGCACCAAAACTTATTTATTATTAAAGCGAGGAAAGAAAAATGAAAAGAACTTATCAACCTAAAAAAAGACAAAGAAGTAAAGTTCATGGCTTCAGAAAAAGAATGGCATCTGCTTCAGGTCGCAATGTTATTAAAAGAAGAAGAAATAAAGGCAGAGCAAGACTTTCTGCATAATTAAGGCTTTTTTAAAGTGGTTTTGTTTTAAAATCACTTGATTAAAGTCAACTTTAGCAACTTTTAGTTTTTGCAAAAGTTGTCTTTCGCCTTAAAAGATGAGGGTAATTTCATCATTTTAGGCTGATTATATCAGCCTTTTTTGATATATTACTTGTTTAAAATATTTTTTAACTTGTTTACTTTAGTTTTAACCATCTACTGCAATAATTTTACAAAATGCTTAACTATTTAAGTTTTTTACTTAATAATTAAAATTTTTACTATTGTACTACATGTTTAAATTATTGTTTGTTTTTAGTGGAGAATAAATGAATAAAATTTATAAATTAAAATCTTCAAAGTCATTTGAATATATTCATAAGCATGGCAAATCTTTTGCTAACAATAATTTAGTGTTAATTGTTGCTCCAACTAAATTTAATTTAAAAGTAGGATTTTCGGTAAGTAAAAAATTGGGTAAGGCAGTTGTCCGAAACAAAGTAAAAAGAAGACTTCGTGAAGGTTTTAGACAATTAATACCTTGTTTAAATCAACATTTTAATTATATGTTTATAGCAAAACAAACTGCTGCTGAATGTGATTATCATCAATTGTTATCTTCAATGAAGCATTTATTATTAAAAATGAATTTAGTTGAAAATAAAGACTTTTTTAATGATATAAATTAGTTTTTGATAAATTTTTACAAAATTAGAAAACAAAATCAGATAATATGATTTTTTATTTGATTAGCATATATAAAAATGAAAATAATAAAAAAAGTATTTATCGCACCGGTAAAATATTATAAATATTGTATTAATCCACTTATTCCTAATAACTGTAGGTACACACCATCTTGCTCAGCATATATGCAACAAGCAATTAATAAAAGAGGTGTATTTTTAGGGATATTTTTAGGATTATTTAGAATTTTAAGATGTAATCCTTTTAGTAAGGGAGGATTTGACCCGGTAAAAAATAACTATAAAGGAAATGCTAAGTGGCTATTATGATGGATTTTTTATCTTTACTCTCTGCCATACCAGAACATACCAACTTTATTGCTAAATTTATTGAAATTTTGCATAGTGGTATTGGTAATTTTGGTGTAACAGTTATTGTATTTACGCTTATATTTAAATTTGCGTTGCTACCTCTTGATGTGTGGCAAAAATTTTCTATGCGTAAACAAAGCAAAAATATGGAGAGACTACGTCCACAACTTGAAAAACTTGAAAAGCAATATGCTAACAAGCCAGACATTTTAAAACAAAAACAAGCAGAATTGCAACGTGGTCAAATGGGTGGTATGTTTGGTTCATGCCTACCTATGATAGTTACAATGGTTGTATTCTTTGTAGTATTAAATGGTTTTAATGAATATATCCGCGTAGAAAACGAAAAAATCGTTTACACTATAGCAGAAGCATATAACAATGCAATTGCTATGGGTAAGCCATTATCTGCAGATGCAATTGCTAATATGTATCATGTAGAAAGTTTCTTGTGGATAAAAAATATATATATGCCAGATACTTGGAGTGCAGTAATTCCTACTATGGAGCAATATGTAGGTAGTGGCATGGGTGCTTTAAATGCAACTCGTCCTGATATTGCAAATATTCCTAACTGGTATGAAACTTTAATTGGTCCTGCTGCAGCTGCAAACAATGGCACAAGTTTTTGGAAAATTGCTAATTGGAATGGCTACTTAATATTGCCAATACTTTCAATTGTTACATCTATCTTAAGTGCTAAACTTTTGGGTGCATCTCAAGCAAATACTGCCGTTGGTACTAAGGAACAACAAAAATCTGCTCAAAAAACACAAAAATTTATGAATTATTTAATGCCATTAATGTTTGGTGTATTCTCATTATTCTATTCATCAGCATTTGCATTGTATATATTTATCAGTTCTTTATTCTCTACAATATTTAATTTAATCTTTAATTTAATTAGCAAAAGTGTAGATAAGAAAAAGGCTGAAATAGTTGCATAATTAAAGGAGTTTAAGATGGAATTTACAGCAAAAACAGTAGAAGAGGCCATTGAGTTAGGTCTTACTGAATTAAATTTAACAAAAGAAGATGCGGAAATAGAAATCATTCAAAAATCAGGACTATTTAAAAAAGCATTAGTTAATATTGAAAAAAAGACTTTTACTAAACCTACTATTGAGGATATCGAAGAGAGTATAGCCAAAAGTGCTACAGAAGACAAAACTAATAAAAAATTACACGAAAGTGATTTGCCTGTTGTTAACTTTTTAAATGAAGTATTGACTAATATGGGGCTTAATTGCGAACTTGAGTGCAAATCTAATAGAGATTTACTTCATATTATTATAAAAGGTGAAGACACTAATCTTGCTATTGGTTATCGTGGTGAAACACTTGATAGTTTACAATATCTATCATTACTTGTTGCAAACAAAACAACTAGATTTAAAAAGAGACTTATAATTGATGCTGAAGGTTACCGCGAAATGCGTGCTAAAACTTTAACAGAACTTTCTTTGAAACTTGCAAAAAAAGTTGCTAAAACTGGCACAAGTATTGAACTTGAACCTATGAATCCATTTGAGAGAAGAGTTATTCATACAACATTACAAGATGATGAGTTTGTAACTACCTCTAGTGAAGGGGAAGAACCAAACAGATATGTAGTAATATCACCTATCAAAAAAGAATCTAATATGTATGATAGCGAGTCAAAATATAATTTTAAAAAATACGGCACTGGAAAAACACGTTCTTTCGGACAAAAAAATAAAAGATTTTAATAAAGAAAAAAGGGCGTATATTAATCGCTCTTTTTGTTTTTATTTATAGTTAATATTTAAAATATTCTATAAAATTATATATAAAATCTATCAAAAATCGGTATATTTTATAAAAATCATCAACAAAAAGGTATTGTATGTCTAAAACAATTACAGCAATAGCAACTCCTTTTGGCACTGGTGCAATTGGTGTTGTAAGACTAAGTGGCGAAAACTCTTTATCTATTGCAAATCAAGTTTTTAAAACAAAAAAACTTGATAGTTTTTGTTATGCAGAACCTAACCACATGTACTTTGGCACTATAAATTGTGGTGATTTTTGTGACGAATGTTTGGCTGTATATTTTAAAGCACCTCATTCTTTTACAGGTGAAGATATAGTAGAGTTTCAGTGCCATGGTGGTATTAGGCTTGTTGAAGAAGTTTTAAAAACATTACTAAAACATGGTGCTACTCTTGCAGATAAAGGTGATTTTACTAAAAGAGCCTTTTTAAATGGTAAATATTCATTATCTGAAGCAGAAGGCATTATAGATATGATAAATAGTGAAAATATTGCTAGTCTTAATGCTGGATATCGCCAATTAAGCGGACATTTAACAAAAAAAGTTAAAGATATAGAAACTCAGATTTTAGATGTTACTGCTTCTCTTGAGGCAAGCCTTGATTATCCTGAAGAATTGGAAGAAGAAGTAAGAGAAAACCTACCTAAAAACTTATTAAATATTAAAAATGATATTTCTAAATTATTAGATAGCGCAAAATACGGAAGAATAGTTAAAAATGGTATAAATGTTGCCATAATAGGTATGCCTAATATAGGAAAATCTTCACTTTTAAATGCTATTTTAGGCAAAGATAGAGCAATAGTAACTGATATTGCAGGAACTACTCGTGATACATTAGAAGAAAGAATTGAAAGAAAAGGTATTTTTATTAATTTTATAGATACCGCTGGTATTAGAAACACTCAAGACAAAGTAGAAAAAATTGGTGTAAATAAAGCAATGTCAACTGCAGAAAATGCTGATTTAATAATTATGATGCTTAATGCAAATGCTACTTTGTCTGAAGAAGAAATATCTTTGTTAAATAACTTTAAAGATAAGCCATTAATAAAAGTATATAACAAAATGGATTTAGGTATTGATAAAAATAATAATGACGGTATTTTTATAAGTGCTAAATCTGGCGAAAATATTGACAAAATTTTAGATAGTATATGTGACAAATTTATAACTGGTAAAATTGACTCTAGTGGCGATGTTATAACCAATATAAGACATATAGAGGCACTAAAGAATAGTTATGAACTTATAAGTAATGCTTGCAGTAATACTGAAAAAACTCCATCTGAATGTATTTTAATTGATTTAAAATCATGTTATTTGGAATTAGGAACTATAACTGGTGATACAGCAAGCGAAGATATAATAGATACAATTTTTAGTAAATTTTGCTTAGGTAAATAAATAATAGCGATTTTTGAAAGGTTAATACAAAAATTTTTATACTAATTAATTTTTAAAGGACGAATATGATTAATAATAGTTTTTATGATGCAGTTGTTGTTGGAGCAGGTCATGCGGGTGTTGAATCAGCACTTGCTTTAGCACGTCTTAATAAACAAGTATTGTTAGTCACTTTGTCTTTGGATAGTATATCCTTTATGGCATGTAACCCAAATATTGGTGGTACTGCCAAAGGTCATTTAGTTAGAGAAATAGATGCCCTAGGCGGTCAAATGGGTATTTCTGCAGACCAGTCTTTACTTCAACTTAGAATGTTAAATTTATCTAAAGGTGCTGCCGTACATAGTTTAAGAGGTCAAGAGGACAAGACTTTATATCATTTAAATATGAAAAAAGTTATTGAACATGAAAAAAATATTACTCTTTTTCAAGGTGAAGTAAGTGAGATTTTAGTTGATAGTGATAGCAAAGTTTGTGGCATAAAAACTGCTATGGGAAGTACTTATAATTGCAATAGTGTAGTAATTTGCTCTGGTGTATATTTAAATAGTAGTATTGTTATTGGTGAATTTAGAAAAGAAGAAGGTCCTAGCGGTTTTTCAAGAAGTTCCCTGCTTACTAATAATCTTATCGATTTAGGTATTAATATTAGACGTTTTAAAACAGGTACTCCTGCAAGAGTTGATAAAAACACAATAGATTTTTCTAAAATGACACCTCAATATGGTGATAAAAATATATATTCTTTTTCTTTTATGAATGATAGTTATGAAAGTTTGGATTTACCTTGCTATTTAACTTACACTAATGAAAAAACTCACGAAATTATAAGAAATAATATTCATCGCTCTCCATTGTATAATGGTTCTATAAAATCTATTGGTCCGAGATATTGTCCTAGCATAGAAGATAAAGTTATGAGATTTGCGGACAAAGATAGGCATCAAATATTTATTGAGCCAGAAAGCAATTTTACTAACGAAATGTATGTTCAAGGTATGTCCAGCAGTTTACCTATTGACGTTCAACTTGATATGTATCGTTCTATTGCAGGATTAGAAAATGTTAATATTATGAGATATGCCTATGCTATTGAATATGACTGTATTGATAGCCAACAACTAGATTTATCTCTTATGGTAAAACATATAAAAGGCTTATTTATGGCAGGTCAAATTAACGGAAGTAGTGGTTATGAAGAGGCAGCAGCGCAAGGTTTAATAGCCGGTATAAATGCTAATCAGTACTTAGACAATAAAAAACCTCTTATTTTATCACGTGACGAGTCATATATAGGTGTATTAATTGATGATTTAATAACTAAAGGCACAAATGAGCCTTACAGAATGATGACTGCAAGAGCAGAATTTAGATTAAATTTAAGACAAGAAAATGCGGATATAAGACTTACTGAATACGGAAGACAAATAGGTCTTGTTAAAGATGACAGATATAATAAATTTAAGGATAAATTAGATAAAATGAAATTATATAATGACACTTTAAATACAAATATCAGTCCAAAAAAGTTTTCTGCCTTTTTTGAGAGTATTGGTGAGAGTATACCTAATAATTCTTTAACATACAAAGATATGCTTAAAAGAGCAAATATTACAAGTGATAATTTAATTGATAATTTTAAAGATTTAAAAGACTTTGATAGAAGAATTATGGCGGAAGTATCTTCTTGTATAAAATATGAGGGATATTTAAATAAACAAAACGCAAGCATAAAAGAATTACAAAAATTAGAAAATAAATTATTACCGACAGACATTGATTATAGTAAAATTGATGGTTTAAGACTAGAGGCTAGACAAAAACTTAATAAAATAAAACCTCTTAATTTAGGACAAGCATCAAGAATAAGTGGTGTTTCTCCTGCAGATATTACAGTACTTATGGTTTATTTATTTAAAAAATAACTATTTACTTTATAAAAAAAATGGTGTATAATGAAACTATTGGAAGATTACCTTTTAAAACTTAATATTGATTATAATAATGAAACTATTAATAAATTTGAAAAATATTATAATTTATTAATAGAATATAATAATAAATTTAATTTAACTAATATTACAGAAAAAAATGAGGTAATTATCAAACATTTTGCAGATAGTTTGTATGGATATAAGTTTTTTAAAGAAACTAATTATGTTGCAGACGTTGGAGCAGGAGCAGGTTTTCCATCAATACCACTTGCAATTGTTTTGCCTAATGTAAATTTTACTTTAATAGATAGTCTTAATAAAAGAGTCAATTTTTTAAATACTGTAAAAGAAGAATTAAATATTAATAATATAACAGCCATTCATAGTAGAGTTGAAGATTTTTGCAATAAAAACAGAAACACTTTTGATATAGCAACAGCAAGGGCAGTGGCAAGCCTTCCAACACTTTTAGAATATTTAGTTCCTTTACTAAAAGTTAATGGAAAAGCAGTTTGTTATAAATCAACTAATGTTGATAATGAAATTAATTTAAGTGAAAACGCATTTAAAAAACTTTATTGTGAAATAGAAGAAAAATTTGATTATTCTATTGAAGATAATTTTAGAAGTATTGTTATTGTAAAAAGTTTTAAAGAATGTAATAAATGTTTCCCAAGAGGTGGAAATAAACCAAAAATTAAACCACTTTAAACAAAAAAAACTATCAAAAATCGGTATTATTTTATAAAAACAAAATCTTATTATATGAGGTACAAATATGAAAAAAACAGGACAAGGCTTAGGATTAGGTGCATTATTTAGTGACTACACTACAGAAATTACAACCTATGACGTAAATGGTGATTTAAACAAAGGTGTGGAAGAAATGGATATAGAAATGATTATTCCTAACCCTGACCAACCACGTAAAAATTTTGATGAAGAACAACTAAACGAACTTGCTATAAGCATTAAACGTTATGGTGTTATCCAACCTATAACTGTTGTTAAAAATGGTTTAAAATACATTATAATTGCAGGTGAAAGAAGATATCGTGCTTGTAAAATTGCTGGCCTAAAACAAATTCCTGTAATTGTAAAAGACTATACAGAAAAAGAATGTAAAGAAATTGCATTGATAGAAAACTTGCAAAGGTCTGATTTAAACCCTATAGAAGAGGCTACTGCTTTTAGAAAACTTATTGACGAATATAATTTATCTCAAGAAGAACTAGCAAATAATTTAGGTAAAAGCCGTCCTGTTATAGCAAATAGTCTTAGACTTTTAACACTTCATCCAGAAGTACAAAAACTAGTTGTTGAGGGTAGATTATCTGCAGGTCATGCAAGATGCTTAGTTAGTGTAAAAGATTATAGTGTTCAATTAAAATATGCTATTGCTGCTGCAGATAAAAAAATGAGTGTTAGAGAACTAGAACTGATGGTTAATGCTTATTTAAATCCTAATAAAGAAACACCTAAAAAGACAATTAAACTTTCTTCAGAATTAAAAGAATTTGTTAATGATATGCAAAGAATTTTTGCTACAAAAG
>CAJTNW010000001.1:16395-93366 GCA_910577795.1 uncultured Christensenella sp. | reverse complement strand
TTATAGGTAATGAAGAAAAAGGTAGAATTTATATGGATTACTACACAAAAGACGATTTACAAAGAATATATGAACTTATGGATTCTTTGAAAAAATAACCCAATTTACTTATTTGTAAATATTCTATAAATTATTTATAAAATTTATATATATTTATTTACAAATTAATATCATAATGATATAATATTAATATAATTATTAATGGAGGTGCAAAATTATGGCTAATTTGAATAGTGAATTCAAAAAATTACCTAGAATTGTTCAAATTCTTTTGCTTTTAATTCCAGGTTTAGGCTGGATTACAGAAATCGTTGTTCGTCTTTCTGCATTCCTTAATGGTAAAGCAACAAATCAAATTATAGCACTTATACTTGCTATTTTTATCCCTGTATTCAGTTGGGTAGACTTGATTTGGGTAATTTTGTTCAAGAAACTAATCTTGACCTGATAAAAGTTAAAAGTCCAGATATAAAACTGGACTTTTTATCATTTATATACTTTATTTATTAAAAAAAGTTATTCTTAAGAATAACTTTTATTTTTTTGCTATTATAAAATCTCTGTTTATTGCTTGGTCAACTCTATGCTCAAAATTTATTAAACTTTCGTCATTTAAAACATTAAAACCTTTTTCTTTAAGAATATTTTCAAATTCTTGTCTTTTTAATAAAAAAGTATTCCATGATAAAATCAATAAACCATCTTTATTTAAAACATTTTTCCAACCATCAAGGCTACTATATAATAATTCTTTAGGACTTCTTGTAAATGAATTTTGTTTTTCATTAGTAATATTACTATGTTTTACACCGTAAGGTAAGTCACCAATTATTAAATCAAAAAAATCTTTTTTATAAATTTTATCTGCATAAATTGTGTTTGCTGATATAACTTCAAAATGTTTATTATCTTTACTTTCTTTATTTTTATTAATATCAAATATAAATTTTTCTGCTTTAAAACTTTTGTTTGGTCCACTAAATTTTTCTTTTTTTAAATTAAATTTATATCTTTCTGTTTCCAAAAACTTTCTTAAAAATACAGCAATTTCTTCAACTACTTTACTAGCAATTTCAATACCATAACAATTGTAACCTTGTATTAAACCTTCGTATAGGGTAGTTCCTTTGCCACAAATAGGGTCTAATAAATTTATATTATCTTCCTTTTTTAACAAATTGCTTCCTATATTTAACATTAATTTTGTAAAATATTCATTTGTTTTGCCTGAATATTTTAAAATACTGCTTATATTATTATTTACAAAATCAATATTATTTTTATCTATAGGCTTTAACATTTCATTATTATATTCAAATAAACCCAAAGCAAAAGATAAATTACTTATATTTTTATTATATTTTTCTATTTCTTCAGTACCAAAAATTAAATAATTTAATCCGCAAATATTTTTGATATTAAAATCATTTTTAATATTATATTTTTTATTTAGTACATTAAATTCTGAATTTATTATTATTTCAGTATTTTTATTGTATGTTAAATAATGTTTTGGATTAATTAATATAGCATAATTCATAAATTAACCCATCAACCTTACAGGTAAAATCAAATACAAAAATTCATCACCAGATAAAGGAGTTATTAAGCATGGTTGAATACTTGATGAAAAATTGAATTTTATATATTCAGAATCAATAGACTTCAAGCAGTCTGATAAAAATTTAGAGTTTAAAGCAAGTTTCATATCCTTACCTTGCATATTTACAGGTACTTTTTCATTTATATTACCTATTTCTGCATTTGCATCAATACTCATAATTCCATCATTTATATCTATTTTTATAAGATTTGCTTGTACATTTCTTGATATTATAGAAACTCTGTCTAAAGCCTCTTCAAGTTGAGCACAATTAACTTTTACTTCTGTAATACTATCTTTTGGTATAATTCTTTCATAATTTACAAATTCACCTTCAAGTAATTGAGCAATTATCTTTGTATGTCCCATGTCTGCCATAATTTTTTTGTTATTTAAAGATATAGTAACAATTTCGTCATTATCAGATGCTAATTTTGATATTTCATTTAAAGCACGTGCAGGAACTACTGCATTAAAATCACCACTTGGTAAAGATAAAGGTTGTTTAGTAATTGCAAGTCTTAATCCATCAATTGCAATTAAAGATATTTCCTTGCTTTTTACTTTCATCAAGCAACCTCTTAGTATAGGTCTTGTATCGTCTACTGCAGCACAAAAAGCAGTTTTGTTAACCATATCTTTTAATTGATTTTGCATCATACTAAATACATTATCATAATTACTATCAATAAATTTAGGATATTCGTCAGTTTTAAAAACCATAATTTGAGTAACACTATCCATATATTTAATGTTTAAATACTTTTCATCAAGACATTCTAATTCCACTTGTTGGCTGCCCATTTTTCTTACAAGTTCAGACATAAGTTTACCGGGAACAACAATTTCACCCTCAAGTAAAATTTTAGCATTAATAGTATTTTCAATAGTAATTTCTGTATCAGAAGCCATTAGAGTAAGGTTATTACCTAAGGCAGTTATTTTTACACCTTCAAGAATAGGAATATTTGATTTTCCAGATATAGCCTTTGTTACTTTTGCAAAAGAATCGGCTAAATCTAATCCATTACAATATAATTTCATAGTAACTCCTTATAACATATTGTTTTATAGTTTTTTAAGTTTTATTTTTATAAAAAATGTAGAAAAAAAATTTTTAAATTAATTATTTAATAGTATATATTGATAATAATAACACTAATAATAACTGTGGATTTGTGGATAAACTAAAATTAAACAAAAATAACTATGATTTTTAGTTAAAATTAGTAAAATTTAGTAAAATTTAGTAAATTTTAGTATGGATAAATTGTGGATAATTATGTGTTATTTATAAACATTAGTCCACAATATATTAAAGTTTTCCACAAAAGTAAAAATTTAGTATTAAAATAATTAATTTTTTATTTTTTCTTTATTAATTCTGTTAAATCTTTAATATAATTAGCAAACTTGTAATCAGTAGTAATTAAATCAGATATTTTATCTCTTGCATGAATGATAGTAGAGTGGTCTCTGCCTCCCATAAAATCACCAATAGAAACTAAAGGGACAGATATTAAGTCAGATATTAAGTAAATTGCAATTTGTCTTGCTTCAGCAATGTTTTTAGTTTTCTTTTTACCTATAATATCTTTTTGTTCAACATTAAAATAGTCAGATACGCATTTTAATATAGAACTCATTGTTATAGGACCACTAATATCAATATCGTCTTTTAAAGCATTATTTACTATATCTAAATTATTGGCTTTTACATTGTTTAAAGTACAATAATAAATAACTTTAGACAAAGCACCTTCTAATTCTCTAATATTAGTATTTATACATTCTGCAATATAATTTAAAACTTCGCTAGAAACTTCAAATTTTTTATTGTATGCTTTTTTTCTTAAAATAGCAATTCTTGTTTCTAAATCAGGACTGCTTATATCAACAGTAAGTCCGCTTTGGAACCTAGATGTTAGTCTTTCATCAATATTATCTATTTTTTTAGGGTGACAGTCAGAAGTAAAAACAATTTGTTTTTTTGCTTGATACAATTCATTAAATAAATGGAAAAGTGCTTCTTGAGTACTAGGTTTTCCTGAAATAAATTGAATATCGTCTATCATCAAAACATCAAGGTTACGATATTTGTTTCGAAACTGCCTGTTCATGTCATTAGAATTATTATTTTTTATACTATCAATATAATCATTAGTAAAATTTTCGGAAGTCATATAAATAATTTTCTTTTTAGGTGAGTGTGACTTAATATAATTACCAATAGCATGCATAATATGAGTTTTGCCTAGACCAACACCACCATAAATAAATAAAGGGTTGTGTTGTATTCCGGGATTTTCAGCAACAGTTTTTGCTGCAACAAATGCTGCTTTATTACTTCCACCAATAACAAAATTATCAAAAGAATAACTTTCTTCAAAAGAGGTATAATAGTCTTTTGAAGATGGCTTTTTTTCTTCCTCTACAACTGGGCTTTCTTCTGCTATTATTGATTTTGGAGCATCAACAAAACTATCCACATCAGAAGTTGTAATAATTTGGATACCTTCAATATAAGGATTAAATTGCATCACAGCCTTTTCAATAATAGGTTTATAAGATTTATTAATAGACTTTTTGCAAGACTCATAAGGAGCGATAAGAACTAATTTATTATCACTTATAGAGATAGGCTCTAAACTTGCAATAAAAACATCATAAAAAATTTGAGAGACAGATTTTGATATTATTGGAAGTGCTTTTTTCCAAACTTCCTGTATTTCAGTAATATTAGTATTCATACAAATATTATACTATTTTTTTTTAATATTTTCAAGGCTTTTTATATAATAAATAAAAAATAATATAAAAAAGATTAATATGTATTAAAGTTGATTAATAAAAAAAAATATGCTAAAATAAAATTATGAAAATAGAAAAATTGCAATTGGTAAATTTTAGAAATTATAATAAACAAGACATTGCTTTTAGTGATGGCTTGAATGTTATTATAGGCAATAATGCCAGTGGTAAAACTAATATGGTGGAAAGTATTTATTATAGCGGACTTGGCAAATCTCCACGTACTTTTCAGGATAAGGAACTCATTAAATGGGGAGAGGATTTTTCGTATATAAAACTTAAAATATCCAAAAAATACAGAACTCATATTATAGAAATTCATATTGATAAATTAGGAAAAAAAAGGATAGCAATAGACAAAATTCCAGTAAGAAAAATTAATGAATTAATAGGTTTATTAAATGTTGTTTATTTTAGTCCAGATGAACTTGATATCATAAAAGAATCCCCAGTGCTTAGACGAAATTTTTTAAACATAAGTTTGTCTCAACAAAAAAAGAGTTACTATTCATCTCTTGTTAGATATAACAAAGTTTTAGCACAACGAAATAAATTATTAAAAACAGAAAGTAATTACAATATTTTAAAAGAAACATTACCTATATGGAATATGCAACTTGCAGAAATAGGAACTGAAATTATTATTGAAAGATATAATTTTTGTGAGAAAATGCAAAGCATAATAGAGGGTATTCATAAAGATTTAACATGTGGTGAGGAATTTTTAAATATCAGTTATGAAAGTAAAATAGATTTGAGTTATAAAGAAAGTATGAAAGAGGAGTTTTTAAAACTATTAAATTCTTCTATAGAAAAAGATATTAATTTAAAATATACAACAGTCGGTTGTCACAGAGATGATATAAGCATAACAATAAATGGAGTAGAAGTAAGAAAGTATGGCTCTCAAGGTCAAAAAAGAACAACCGCACTATCTCTTAAACTAGCAGAGGTAAAATTGTTTGAATTGGAAACAGGTGAAAAGCCAATTTTAATTTTAGATGATGTGCTTAGTGAACTTGATAGCAGAAGACAAACAAAATTATTAGAGAATATAAAAGGTATGCAAACATTACTTACTTGTGCAGAATATTTTTGGAAGTACGATAATATAATAAAAGTGAAAAATGGAGAAATAGAATAAAAAATATGCTTTTAATAAAGCATATTTTTATAATTTTATCAAAAAACCATACAAAAATCGGTACATTTTATTAAATTGCACTTTTTTTGTTTAAATATAAAGCATCTTGCAAAGTAATAATTATTGTAACAATTTTTTCTACAAGTGAATTTACTACATTATCGTTTGCGTTTTTTAACTCTTCAAATGGAGGCTTTTTAATATCTCCCACTTGACCTAAAATGCCAATATTGCCAATAGTTTGCAACTCTTTACCTATTGCTTTGCCAGGCATAATACCATGCTTAGTTAGTTTTATTGAGCCAATTTCTGGCTTGTTACCTAAAGCACAGTCAACAGCAATAACAAAATCGTCTTTATGACAATTTTTAATATGATTATAATAAGTCATATAGTTTAAAGCAGTTATGGGGTTACTACTAGTGCCATAAATAAAAGCATTTATGTTGTGTTTAAGTAGGGCATCTCCTACTTTAGGAGCAAGACTATCACCTATAACTTTTGGTGTGCCAATACAACAAATTACCATAAAACACCTCGAAAATCAATATTAATTATATGTTTATATGTTAATTATTGCTAAAAATTGGGAATAAATTCATTATAATTAAAATTTTTTAATAAAAAAGCATAAAATATATTGCATTTATAAAAAAAATAGTGTAGAATAGTAAATGTAATAAAATCACTAAAGCAAGAAAAAAGGAGATATTATGTTTAGTTCATTATTTACAGCCATAGCATGGAATAATTTAGTTTTCGACTTGGCTATTGCTGCTATTCTTGTATTATACTTCTTGTGGGGATTCTTTAAAGGGTTTGCAAAACCTCTAACTGCTATTATCAGTTGGGGTGTTATTATACTTTTAGTTTATTTTGGTGGTAAGTATCTAGGAGATTTAATTGTTTCTAAAACAGGTTTAGAACCAACTATTTTGGAACTATTACAAAAATTTATTGATGCACAATTAGCAATTGATATTATGAATTATGTAAAACTATTTATTGCTGCAATTTGTATCTTTATTGTTGTAAAATTAATTACTTGCATCATAAATATTATTATTAAAAGAGCAAGAAGAGCACATCGTAAATCTGCTTTGGACAGATTATTTGGTGGTTTGTTGAACTTAATTAAAGGAGCATTGTGGGTATGTATTATCCTTGCAATTCTTGTTCCTATTGCAGAAGTTTTAAATATTGCAGAAATTACAAATATGGTTAACGGAAGCACTATTACAAAATATATAGTTCAATATAATCCAGTAACATTGTTGTTCAATGCAATTGTTAAGTAAGTAATACAAAAAAACAAAAACCCCGCACAGCGGGGTTTTTTATTGTCAAAAAAGCATTAAAAATTAATAAAAAGTATAAATAAAAGAGTCAGTTTTTTAAAAATTGATATTGACTAAAATATTATTTATATGGTATAATATCTAAAATAATTACTATAAAAAGGTGCGTTAATGGTTGCTGTTGTTACTGGTGGTGCAAAAGGCATTGGCAGAAAAATTGTAGAAAAATTAGTTGAAGATGGTTACAAAGTTGCTTTTTGCTATAACACAAGTGAAGAGCAAGCAATGGAATTATGCAGCAACTTAAATAGTAATAGTAGTTTGAATTGTATTGGTATAAAATGTGACGTTAGAGATAGCGAAAATGTTAAAAATTTTATAGAAGAAGTTATAAAAGTTTTTGGACAAATAGATATTGTAGTAAATAACGCAGGCATTGCAAATTATAATCTTTTGATGGATATGCAAGTTAAAGAGTGGAAAAATGTAATGTCAACTAATCTTGATAGTGTATTTTATACTTGCAAATATTGTTTGCCGTATATGCTAAATAAAGGTGGCAGTATAATAAACATATCTAGTGTCTGGGGTGTGTATGGTGCAAGTATGGAAGTCGCTTATTCTGCATCTAAAGCAGGGATTATTGGTCTTACCAAAGCATTATCTCAAGAGGTAGGAAGTGCTAATATTAGAGTAAATTGTATTGCTTGTGGTGTTATAAATACGGATATGAATAAAGTACATTCTCAAACAACTATTGACGAGTTGATAGATAAAACACCTTTAGGCAGAATAGGTAAGACTGACGAGGTAGCGGATATGGTGGTGTATCTTGCTTCAGAAAAATCGAAATTTATAACAGGACAAGTTATTGAGATATCTGGCGGGTTCAGATAAAAGGAGAAATATATGAAAATTTTATTATTGCAAGATGTAAAGTCACATGGTAAAAAAGGCGATATCATTGAAGTTAATGACGGATATGCTAAGAATTTTTTGATTAAAAAGAAGATGGCTGTACAAGCAACTAATCAAATTATTAATGAGACAAATCAAAAAAAGGCAAGTGAGCAAAGAAGATTAGAGTTAGAAAAACAAGAGGCAATTAAACTAGCAGAAAGACTTAATGGTAACACTATTGTAGTTGAAATAGCATGTGGTGAAAATGGCAAAATGTTTGGCTCTGTTACTGCAAAAGAAATAAGTGAGGCTTTGCTAAAAAGCGGATATGATATTGATAAGAAAAAAGTTAATATTAAAGAACCAATTAAATCTTATGGTGTATTTAATGTTGAAGTTAAAGTATATGCAAATGTAACAGCAAAAATAAATATCAATGTAATAAAAAAGTAATTTAAAGGAATAGTAATGAAAAATATACATTTGCTAAATCATATTTTAATAGAACACAAGATAGCAATATTAAGAGACGAAAATACTAAAACAAAGCAATTTAGAGAAGTTATTGAAGAAATAGCAATGCTTATGACTTTGGAAGTATTAAAAGATGCCCCAATAAAAAAGATAATAGTTAAAACTCCGCTGGAAGAAGTAGCGCAAACAGTAATTGTAGAAAATAGCATTGTTATTGTTCCTATTTTAAGGGCAGGGTTAGGTATGGTTAATGGTGTAACTGCAATGTTACCATCTGTAAAAGTTGGGCATATTGGTATTGCGAGAAATGAAGAAACACTAGAGCCTGTTGAGTATATGTGTAAGTTACCAGAAGGTATACAAGATAAAATGGTAATTTTACTAGACCCTATGCTTGCAACAGGTGGCTCTGCTTGTGCAGCAATTACTGCACTAAAAAATAGAGGAGTAAAAAACATAAAAATGCTTAATATTTTAGCAGTGCCAGAGGGTGTAGAAAAAATAGCAAAGGAACATCCTGACGTAGAGGTATATATTGCAAAAGTAGATAGAGAGTTAAATAGCAAAGGTTATATATTGCCAGGTTTAGGAGATGCTGGGGATAGAATATTTGGAACAAATTAAAAAAATACCTGTTAAAAAACAGGTATTTTTTATTTTTTAGGTCGATTTTCGTGCGGATTTTTCATATTTTTATACCAAATTAAAAGAGTTGCAGTAGTGAAGTACTAGAGATATAGCCAATTCACAATATGCAACTCTAATTATAATTATTCGGTAGTAACAGAATTTAAAGTTTCTTCTGTAATAAGTTTTGCAAAAGCCTCATTAGCCAAAACATTTAGCCATAGTTTAATACTTTGTGATTTGTGTTTAGCCTCAGCAATAACAGTTTTTTTGTTTTGGATTATCTCTTTTTTCATTGCTTTTAGTTTATTAGCATTGCGTTTTTCTTTTTCTATAGCATCCATTTGCTTATTAAACTCAACTGATATTTGACTAATTGCAGAAGAATGAGCAAAAGACAGACGGTCGATATTGTTAATAATTTCATATTTTTTAGTTTTATATTCTTTAATAATATCACGTTTTTCAACTTTTGCTGCTTTTTTAGTATTTTTTATCTCTTTAATTAATTCTTCTTTTGCAGTCTTGTCAGTTGTGACTTTAAGTTTGTTATTTAAACTATCTAGTTCTGGTTTAGTTGTTTTGTTATAATTATCTTTATAATCATTAAGTTTAACTTTATGTTCAGTCTTAATAGTCACAAGTTCTGCTTTTAAACTAGCAATTTTTACTTTATCTTCTTCAAAACGAGCAGTTTCTGCAATAAGTTTATTTTCTTTTTCGGACCTGTAATTTTTAATTTTTTCGTCGCAGTCAATTTTTATTTGAATAGCATCAGTTTTATATTTATCAACAAGTTCTTTGTCAGATAATAATTTTTTATAATCATTAATTTTTTGAGTGTAAGTAGATTTTGCATTTTCAATTTCTTTTTTTGCTGCAGCAACAATTTCTTCATGTTCTGCAGTTGCTTTTACTTTCCATTCTGCAACAAAAACTTTTTTTCTTGCACTCAAAGCCTTTTGTTCTGCAACTATGCTTGCAAGAGTTTCTTCGTTTTGATTTTCTGCAATTTTGGCTTTTTCTTTTTCTGCCAAAGCAATTTCTGCTTGTCTTTCAGCCTCTTTTGCAGCAAGGAAGTTGTTGTATGCTTCTTCAATTTGTTCAGGAGTAGCATTTTCTAGATGATTGTCAGCAATAACTTTTTTTCTATCCAAATTTTCTCTTATAATGGTCATTTTGTTTCTGTTTAATGTAACAAATATAAAAGGAATTGCAGCAAGTAAACTTGCAATTACAACAAGTAATATTAAATCACCATAAAAAGGATTTCTAATTGCTGGGTCAATAAGCATACTGTAATCTGCGTTAGCATTAGTGACTGTGCCTACATTATATTTATTACATATTATAGTAAATGCTAGAGTAGAGGCAACAGTACCTAAAGTAGAAATCATTAATTGGAAGTTTTGAGCAAATCCTTCTAGGCGGACGTTGTCCCTATCTTGTTGAAAGTCAAAACCATCGGACATAATAGTGTTTTGAATAATGTATTGTGGACCTAATGCAAAGTTGTATAGGAACAAACATATAAGCATCACAACAACACCGCTTTTATATGTAAATAGCATTAAAAGAGCAGCGGCAGCATTTAGTGCGTGGAATATTACACCTGAACCACGACTGCCTAGCCATTTTATTAAAAGTGGAGCAAGAATAATTCCTGGAGTAAACCCAAAACTTACAATTGTTTGAACAACACCTTGAATAGCAGTGTCTCGCAATTGAAAGGCACAAATCCAAGGTAATAGCAATGTAAGCCATCCTTTAAATCCATCAAAAAATTTGCTTATTGTTACAAGCCAGAACTCTTTATTTTTACTAAGAAGTTTTAAACTTGTAAAGAAACTAAGTTTGTTTTCTTTGGTCTCTTTAGTCTTAATATTTTCCATAGAGTCGGTATTAGTTGTACGCTCTTTTGATGTATATAAAACTATCAAGCCTAAACCAAAACCGATTATTGCAAATATAGGCATAAATACACGATAAGTCCATACGTTAGTCATTGCATTTTCTTTAGTGGCAAAGCACAAACCACAAATTGGCAGTGCGGCTTGAATTATACTTGGTCCAAGATTACCAAGAAATTCAGAAAAGCCCATTATTTTTGTTCGCTCAGATGATAGTGGACTTATTGTTTGCGAAATACCCATATAAGCATTATTTAATAATTGTTGCGCAATAATAAGAATGTTTAAGAATATACAAAGCATAGTCATGGTTAATGCTTTGTTAGGTTGACCTGCAGGCAATATCCAACCCGGAATAGGAACAAGCCAAGTTAGTCCAATAACTGCAAGCACGCAAGGTATGCCTGCCCAAATCAAGTATGGCCTAAACTTTCCGATAGGGGTGTTTGTTCTATCCTGTAGCCAACTGATAATAGGAGTTTTAAGCACACCGACACCTACATTGGTGATAAGGAATAGTATCATAATCTCATTAGGCGATAATCCATAAACGACTGCTGTAAATAAACAGGTTGCAGCCAAGTTCATAAATGATACCAATGAGGCAAAAGATTTTACACCCATTCCACCAACACTAAAACCGGCAATTTCCTTGTATGCGACAAATTGTCCTTTTTGAGGTCTTGACCAGTATTTTCGTAGAGTTAAAAACCCTTTTTGAATTTTTTCTTTCATAATTCCTCCCAAGAAAAAAGAAAATTTATTTTAGTATAATTTTTGTACAAAATATTAATTACCCGCGATTTTTGAGCGGTTCTTTAATTTTTAAGCAATTTTTATTATGATAATATTAAAAATATATAATTATTTTTTCATTAATTAATAAAATTGCATAAAAATACCTTCAAATACAAAATTGCATCTGAAAGTTAGATTTTTAATTGTTAGTATTGTTCGCCGTTTCTTATATTAAATGAAAAAGATTTTTCTTGTCCATCTTCAATATAATCTACTTTTATAATATCTTTTTTACTAAACTCTGCTTTTTTAACATTTATATCTTTGTTTGCAAAAGTATCAATAAGTGCTTGCTTTTGTTTGTTATTATAATTTTTAATATCGTCAGATATAAATAGTAGACTACCAAAAATAGAGTTTATTTTTGCTATCAATAATCTTTGGTCAAATGTCATTTTCATATTTTCTTCACGTAAGAAAAATACGTCAGGGTCATTCATCCATGCTCTGCCATCTAAGTGACGTCTAAAAATTGAGTTTGAAGTTGCGTGAGGGTTAGAGCAGTCTTCGCGTATAGTATTTTTATTTACCCAATTCTCAGTAATATCTGCACCAATTCTGCAATAGTCAACTTTGCCAAAAGCAGGGAACATAGGGACACCGCAACCTAATATCATTTTATCGCCTACACATTCACGGATAAAATCCATTGCATCTGTCATAATCTCGCCACGGCTTTTGTTGTGCATAGGTAAAACGCATGCACCATACAAAAAGTCTAGTTTAACTAAATCATATCCCCATTCGTTTAGTACAACATCAAAGCAGTGTTTTATATATTCTCTAGCGCCTTCATTGTAAATATCAAGAGAATAAAAACCTCCCCAGTTATGCCCAGTTTTATAAGGTCTACCTTTTTTGTCTTTTATAAACCAGTCTGGATGATTTTTAAATAATTCAGAGTGTGGTACACCAGCAAAAGGTGCAAGCCAAAGTCCTGCTATCATACCGCTTTTATGTATATTATCTGCAATAACTTTCATTCCGTTAGGGAATTTCTTTTTGTCAGTAATTAGCCAGTCACCAATTGCTTGTTGGTAACCATCATCAATTTGAAAACAGTCAAATTTAGTATCTTGATTTACAATACTACCCAAATCGTTGTTTACTATTGCTTCTGTAATATTGCCATAGTAGTTGTACCATGTAGTGTAGCCACAACGTCTTTTAGTTTCTCTGCAAGGGATACCAATTAACTTAAAGTATTCGTCAAAAGCAGTGTCATATTCTCCGCTAACAAAAGCAAATTCTAAAAGTTTGCTTTCTTTTGTATAAGTAACACCTTCTAACTCTTTTGAAATTATGATATTATTTGTGTTGCAGTCAAAAGTTACTACTGTATAACCATATTTTTCGGTAAGGCTACCAAAAATATCTATATTGTTTTCAGTACGCACATAACCATAAGACCAGCCATAAAATACACCAGATTTTCTAGGAAAACTCCAAAAAGTACTATCGCCAGATTTTGCAAGTCCCATGCTTTTACCAAACGAATGTTTTATATAAAATTCCATTGAACGAGAAAGTTCAGTCATTTTCCAAGATGGCTCATATTCCATACTATCTGTCCAACTTTGATATCCATTAACAAAAATCTTATTGTTATTATTAAATGCGTAAGGAGTGATAATATTAAACTTTTCAAAAGAAACTGCACCTTTTGGTAGTATAGAAAGTGATAACACATTGTCTTTTTCAGATAAAACCAAAGAAAAATGGTCACACTCTGTACTTGTGCAAGAATATTTTTTATTGCCAACTTTGTAGACAATATCAAAAGAATACTTATTATTCATAATTTTACCTCTATAAATACTAATATTTTTATTATACAATATTATAAAATAAAGGTCAAGATTAATTTGTTTTTATTTAGAGTTTATTAAGGTTAAAAAATTTAAAAATCACAAAAAAATATTGCTATTCCAATAAAAAACATTCGTATTTTTACACAAGTTCCTGCAAAAAGCATTGATTTTGTTAAATATGTGTAAAATTTAAATTTGAAAAATTTTGGATAAATTATTATTTTTTAAAATTTATTGATTATTATAAAAGCCGTAGATATGCAGTATAAAGAAAGATGTTTTAATCCTAAGAAATATATTAAAAACACCTAAAAATTCAATATAAAGCCATTTAAAGGCGAAATAAAGCATAATAAACGTAAGTTTTGCGAAAAAACTTTAATAAAAGACAAGTTTTTACAGGTTTTCTATTGTAATTTTACTTAATGCGTGGTATAATATAACTAATACGCACGTGCGTACACGCACGCGAGGGATTTTGATTAAAAGTATTATTAAATAAATGTACAATTTTTGCAAAGGAGATATTTATGAGCGAGCAAAAAAATTATGACCAATCTGCTATACAAGTGCTTGAAGGATTAGAACCAGTTCGTAAAAGACCAGGTATGTATATTGGCTCTACAGACGAGCGCGGGTTGCATCATTTGGTTATTGAGGTTGTTGACAATAGTATTGACGAGGCAATGGCTGGATACTGTAATTTGATTAATGTAGAAATCACTAAAGATGGTGCAATTTCTGTTGAAGATAATGGTAGAGGTATCCCTACCGGTATCATTGAAAAGGAAGGTAAATCTGCTGTTGAGGTAGTTTTGACTAAATTGCATGCTGGTGGTAAATTTGGTGGCGGTGGCTACAAGTTTTCTGGTGGTTTGCATGGTGTAGGTATATCTGCGGTTAATGCTTTGTCTGAGTGGTTAGATGTTGAAGTTTGCCAAAATGGTAAAAAATTCCACCAAACATATAATAGAGGTGTTGCTCAAACTGCGTTAAAAGTTGTTGGCGAAACTGATAAAACTGGTACTAAAATTGTATTTATGCCAGACGATACAATTTTTGAAACAGTGGAGTTTCAGTACCCTAGATTATTGCATAGATTAAAAGAACTTGCTTTTTTAAATAAAGGTTTAAAAATTACTTTAAAAGATAGCCGTGAGGGCAAAGAGCAAGAAGACTTTATTCATTATGAAGGTGGAATTAAAGAATATGTTAATGAGTTAAATAAAAAAGATGCATTGCTTGCAGAGCCTTATTATATGAGCATTATGGCAGACGATTATCAAGTAGAAATTGCTTTGCAATATAATGATTCTTATAGCGAAAATATATATTCTTATGCTAACAACATTCATACTGAAGAGGGTGGTACTCATGTTGATGGTTTTAAAAACACTATAACAAAATTGTTTAACGACTATGGCAAAACTCTTAATATTTTGAAAAATGACGAAAAATTAAGTGGTGATGACTGCCGTGAAGGTTTGGTTGCAGTTGTAAGTGTAAAACTAACAGACCCACAATTTGAAGGTCAAACAAAAACAAAACTAGGCAATAGTTTTATGCGTAAGGTTGTTGCAGATGCTGTGTCTGAATCTTTTGGTTCTTTCTTGGAAGAAAATCCTAAGATAACTAAAGACTTAGTACTTCGCTCTATTACTGCTAAAAAGGCAAGAGAGGCGGCAAGAAACGCAAGAGATTTGACAAAAAGAAAGTCTTTCTTGGAATCTACAACTCTTCCTGGTAAATTGGCTGATTGTACAGAAAAAAATAGTAAACTTTGCGAAGTATATCTTGTTGAGGGTGACTCAGCGGGCGGTACTGCAAAACAAGGTAGAGATAGAAGATTTCAAGCGATTATGCCACTTAGAGGTAAAATCCTTAATGTTGAAAAAGTTAGACTTAATAAAGTTTTGGAAAGTGAAGAAATTAAAAATATGATAACAGCCTTTGGTTGCGGAATATTAGAGGACTGCGATGTTTCTAAACTTAGATATGACAGAATTATTTGTATGACAGATGCTGATGTAGATGGTAGCCATATAAGAATTTTATTGTTAACTTTCTTTTATAGATATATGCGTCCAGTGCTTGAACAAGGTCACGTATACGCAGCACAACCACCACTATATAAAGTTTCAAGAGGTGGTAAAAACGAAAAATATTTTTACGATGACGAGTCATTGGAAGAGTATATGCAAAGTATAGACCGTAAGGGCGAATTGCAAAGATATAAAGGTTTGGGCGAAATGAATGCGGAGCAATTGTGGGAAACAACAATGAACCCAGAAACAAGAACTCTATTGCAAGTAAGTATGGAAGAGGCAAAAGATGCAGACCAAGTATTTACAATGCTTATGGGTGACGAGCCAGAACTTAGAAGACAATTTATTGAGCAAAATGCTACTTTAGCAGGCGAACTTGACGTGTAAGGAGGAGTTATGTCAGAAAAAGAAAAGGAAAAACAAGCACAAGATTTATCTGAAATGCTTGATAAATCTAATATAAAAAAGATAAATATTGAACATGAAATGAAAAAATCATTTATTGCTTATGCAATGGCAGTAAATGTATCACGTGCTATTCCAGATGTTCGTGATGGTCTAAAACCAGTACATAGACGTATTTTGTATGCTATGAGCGAATTAGGATTAACTTCAGACAAGCCATATCGTAAATGTGCACGTATCGTAGGTGACGTTTTGGGTAAATATCACCCTCATGGCGATACAGCAGTTTATGAGGCATTAGTAAGACTTGCACAAGACTTTTCTATTCGTTGTCCATTAGTTGATGGTCATGGTAACTTTGGTAGTGTGGATGGAGACCCTCCAGCAGCACAACGTTACACTGAGGCAAGAATGAGTAAAATTGCTGCAGAAATGATTAGGGATATTGACAAAAAGACTGTTGATTACTATCCTAACTTTGATGATACATTAATGCAACCAGTAGTATTGCCGGCAAGATATCCTAACCTTTTGGTTAATGGTAGCGATGGTATTGCGGTTGGTATGGCAACATCTATTCCACCACATAATCTAGGTGAGGTTATTGATGGTACAATTGCACTTATGGAAAATCCAGAAATGGATATTGAGGAACTTATTGATTTAATTCCTGCACCAGATTATCCAACAGGTGCTTTGATAATGGGCAGAAGTGGTATTAAAAAGGCTTACAGAACAGGTAAAGGTAATGCTATACTTCGTGCTAGAGCAGAAATAGAAGATTTTAATAATGGCTCAAGACAAAGAATAGTTATTACAGAATTGCCTTATCAAGTAAACAAAGCAAAGTTGATAGAGACTATTGCTGACTATGTAAAACAAAAGAAAATTGACGGCATAAGCGATATTCAAGAACAGTCTGACCGTGATGGTATGAGAATTGTTATTGATGTTAAAAAAGATGCACAGGCTCAAGTTGTATTAAATATGTTGTACAAGCATACAAGTTTGCAAATAAGCAACAGCATTATTTTGCTTGCACTTATAGATGGTACTCCAAAAGTTATGAATTTAAAGGAGATTTTGTCTGCATATATTGAGCATCAAAAACAAGTTATAATAAGAAGAACTCAATATGATTTGGAAAAAGCATTAGAAAGAGAGCATATTTTAAAAGGTTTAGTAATTGCACTAAATAATATTGACGAAGTTGTTGCAATTATCAAAAAATCTGAAGACAAGGTTGACGCATCTAATAAATTGATGGAGGCTTTTGCTTTATCAGATAAACAAGCCAATGCTATTTTGGAAATGAGGTTACAAAGACTTACTCATTTGGAAATAGATAAGTTAGAACAAAACTTGGCACAACTAGAAAGAGACATTACAGAATATCAAGATATTTTAGCAAACCCTCATAGAGTAGAAGAAATTATCAAGACAGAAATGCTTGAGATTAAAGAAAAATACAATACTCCAAGAAGAAGTGAGTTAAGTTATGACTATAACGATATTGATATTGAAGATTTAATTGAGCAAGAAGATATAGTTATTAGTCTTACTCACCAAGGCTATATAAAGAGAATGGCTACAGACGAGTATAAAGCACAACGTCGTGGCGGTGTTGGTGTTACTGCACATAAAGCAAAAGATGAAGATTTTGTGGAAAATGTATTTAATTCTAACACACATGAACCAATTTTATTCTTCTCTAACTTTGGTAAGGTTTACAGACTAAAAGCATATATGATTCCTGAAGGCTCTAAAACAGCAAAAGGACGTGCTATGGTTAACTTATTAAACTTAGCAGATGGCGAAAGAATAAATGCTATTTTGCCACTTGCAACAGGAAGTATGGGCTATTTAGTGCTTGCAACTAAAAAAGGCTTAATCAAAAAGACAGATTTGTCAGAATTTGAACGTATCCAAAGCAATGGTAAAATTGCTATTAAATTGCAGGAGGGTGACGAACTTATTTGTGCAATGCACACTGACGGCGATAATGAGATTATCATTGCATCTACTGGTGGTAAGTGCATAAGATTCCATGAACAAGATATACGTGACACTGGAAGGTCTTCTATGGGTGTAAAATCAATAAGTTTGGATAAAGGCGAGTTTGTGGTTGATGCTACTATAGTTCGCGAAAATACAGACGTTTTGACAATTACAGAAAACGGCTACGGAAAGAGGACAGATATTGACGAGTATAGGTTCCAAGCACGTGGTGGTAAAGGCATAAAAGTTGGTGTGCTAAACGAAAAAACTGGTAATGTTGTTAACCTAAAACTAGTATCTAGTGATGAAGACGTTATGATATTAGCGGATAACGGAGTAGTAATTAGACTTAACGCAGATTCTATTAGCAAAATAGGAAGAAATACTCAAGGTGTTAAACTAATGAGACTTAAAGACGAGGGTAGCAAAGTTGTTTCATTTACTATTGTACCGCGTAGTGAGGAAGAGCCAGCAGAACAAGTACTAGATGGCGAGGCAAGCGAAGATAGTGTTGTGGAAGTAGCAGAAAATGAAAATACAGCAGTGCAAGAAAACAATAATGTGACAGAGGAATAATAAAAATATCTAAAAAATGGTTGCAAAATAGCAACCATTTTTTAATATTCCTAACAAAAATCGATATTATTTTGATTTTTTAGCAATATTTATTATAAACTAAAAATTTAATTTAATAAAAATAAAAAAAATTGATAACAATTTTAAAATATTGTGGTAAAATGAAATAAATAATATAACACTACAAACAAGGTGAAATATGGAAAAGGAAAAAGTATTATTACAAGGTGTGGCGGGTTCATATTCGCATATATTTGCAAAAAGTCTAGGATATACACAAATAGACTTTGTAAGTACATTTAGCGAAGTAATACAAAAAATTGAAAAAGGCGAGTATGAATATGGCATATTACCTATAGAAAATACTACTGCAGGCGAAGTAAGGGAAACGTATGATTTGCTAGATAAAAGCAAAGTGTATTATGTTGCAATAGGTGATATAAAAATAAACCATTGCTTGCTTGGTGCAAAAGGTAGTAAGATAAGTGATATTAAAAAAGTATCTTCACACCCTCAAGCCTTAATGCAATGCGATATCTTTTTGCAAGAGAAAGGTTATCAGATATACAACGAGTTCAATACTGCCATAGCAAGCAAAAAATTGGCAGAGGAAGAGGATAAGTCTCATGCGGTAATTGCATCACGTTTAGCGGGCGAAATTTATGGCTTAGAAGTGCTTAAGGAAAACATTCAGAATGTAGAAAATAATTATACAAAATTTGTGCTTTTAACAAATAGTTTGGACAAAGTAAAAGATAATAAAATAATAAGCCTTGCACTAGAGTTAAAAGACAAGCCAAATGCACTAGGAGAGTTGTTAAATATTTTTACAGAATACCATATAAATCTAACACGTATTCAGTCAAGGAATATCCCTAACACTTGCTTTAAAATAAGATTTTACATTGATTTTGAAGGGAATATAAATGACGAAAAAATAAACGAACTACTTATCAAAATATCAGTAAAATGTTTGCAATTAAAGGTAAGAGGTGTGTATTAATAAAGTATTAAATGTAAGAAAAATTATATAATAAAATTAATAAAGAAATGTTATTTAATAATTTAGTATTAATATTTATAAAAAATAAAAAGTGTTCATTGCTGAACACTTTTTATTTTGTGTTTTGTTTAATTATACTGTTGGAGCAGTCATATTTTTAACAAATCTACCAATACAAATATTTGCTAAATCAATATTACCACCAGCACTATCCAATGTAAATTTAGCGAATAAATCAGAGAAAGTTAAAGTTGTTGTATCATCGCCAATTGTAAATGTAGCACCTTTAACAGTGTCAATCAAATTATTAAACTTATCAGTAATATTTGTTGATGGAGCAGTATCATTGCCTTGAATTAATCTATTAATATAATTAACTTCTTCTTGAGTTAAGTTATTAATAAATGGTCTAACGTCAGTTGCAAGAGGAGTATTAAAGTCAATAAATGCACCGCCATAAATACTCTCTGGTAGTATTTTATTAGTAAGTTCATTACCACCAATTTCAGAACTATTTATTTTGAATTGTAGGAATACAATACCATTATCTCCAGCATTTGCTACTAAGTCATCAGGAGCAACATCTCTTGATAAGTCTAAGTCTTTAACAAATTGAGCATAAACTTCGTTACGAGTATTAGGCATAATTACAAATTTAATAAGTTCCATTGTATCAGTATCTGCATGAGCCTTAACTTGTTGTCCGATGTAGTAGTCAAACACATATAATTGATTAGTATCTGTGTCCAAATTAATCAAACTATATTCTTTGTCAGAGCCCGGTTTAGTGAACTTACCATCTGCAAGGAATTTGCCAGTGCCATCGTCTTTAAATACAAGTGGGTCCGCAACTCTCTCAGTAAATGAAGTTGTGTGAGTACCATCAGAACTATGTGTTTGACCAGGAAGATTATTTAGTTTGTAAATAATACTATTTAATAATTGGTCATCACCACTTATGTAGTTGTCTTTACCGGTAGATTTTTCTGTAATTAATCTATAAATATTATTACTTGTAAAGCCGTCTTGTTTACCATTAATTGGAGTATCAACAACTTTATTGCTAGCAGTCAAAGGCATTCCTTGATTAGCAAAGGTTGTAAATGCTTCTTCTATTGCATTACCAATATTTTCTCCAACACTATCCGCATCAAAGTTGCCTGAAGTTGAGCCTGTAAGTTTATTAATAATCTTTAATAAAGTATTAATATTATCATCATTTGCATTGTTGATTTTTACTTTAGTAGTGTAGTCGCTTAAGTTTACATCGGCTTGTACTACTAGGTAGTCAGCAGCAAAGTTTTCTATTTTTATACCATTTGTAATAGTAGAAGAACTAGAGTCAAGGTTACCAGCAATTACTAATGATAAAGTATTAGTATCTTTATTTACACTCATATCAACAAATGTGAAGTTTTTGTAAAAACCTATATCACCAATGCTATCTATTTGACCACTTTGAATAATAAGTTTTGCAAGTTCCAAAGAGGTTATAGACAAATTCATTTTGTCAGCATCAATAGTGTTTGATTTTAAGCCTTTTAGGTTAATAGCACCATCAATATTTGCTGGGTCAAGTTTAGTGCCTATAGTAGTCATTGTTGTATAAACATCGTTTTCGTCAATTTCGCCTGCAATAAAGAATTTATTTTGCAACTCACGACTAATAAAGTCATCTAACTTAGTTTTTTCTACATTGTTAATAATTGTACCAAAAACAGGGTCAAACTTAGTTGTTGTTTCATCATAAGTGTAATAACTTTCCATTGTTTCCTGAATAGTATCTGGAGACAATTTATCAGTTTCAGAAGAACCTTCGTTTATTGTTGTTGCAAGTACTTCATAAATTGTTGGAAGTTGTAGGCAGCCATCTGCAAAACTTATTGGCATATCTGCGTTATCGCCCTTAAAGTTATCTAAAATAGGGTAGATAGCATCGTCAAGTTTTTTAATAAGTGTTTCTTTATTAAAAGCATTATTGCCACCTTCGCCGTTAATACTTCCCATTAAAGCAGCAATTGTTTCAAACATTTTGTCACTTTCTTCTTGAGAAGAGCCGTCTTTTGTATAGTTAAATATAACGTTGCAAGAAGAACCATCGGCTTTTTTCTCATTAGGAATTATGATTTTAATAAACATATTGTTAGGGAAGATAGAAGATATCAATGGTTTTAGAGCACCAAATTGTCCGCCTAATTGCTTGTCTATCATAGCAGAAACATCAAGTTGAGCAATTATTCTCATTTCTGTTGTGCCCATATCTAGTTCAAGAATATTCATTTTGATATCATCGCCTAACTTGCCAGTTATCATATTATTCATAATCTGAGCAAGTGCTTTATCAGAAAGAACGGATTTTTTCTTTAACTCATCATTGCTAATTTTATATAATTCAACTTCACCTATTTTTGAATCCTTAATATTGATTAACTGAGGAATAGTGTCAATTTTATCAAGGAAGTTTTCTGCAGTAATATCAGAAACTTGGTCTTTTGGTATACCATAAGATTCAAATAAAGCATCTTTTGAAGTGATAAAATCTTCTGGACTAGTTGGTTTAGTAACATTGCTATCAATATAAGCATCTGCATCTTTATAATTGTTATCAACACTATGTAAATGTTTAACCATTAGCAAGAAATCGCTAGAAGAAACATTTTCGACTTTCATAGTTTTCATAGCAGTTTGTAGTATATCCAACTTAATAGTACCAACTCCATTAACATCATCAAATTCAGATGGTGCAATTGTTAATCCATCACCACCAACCATTTCTGTAATGCTTTTGAATGTACTGAAGATAGATTTACCAATAGAGTTGAAAGTACTTTCAATTTTACCTTCCAAAAGTTTTTTATCCAAAGTACTAATTAAAGTTTGCAAACTTTTATCATTTATAGAGTTAATTCCAAGAGTTGGTGCTTTGTCAACAAGTGGAGTAGTAACTGCACTTAAATAAATATGTTCAGGTAAAAGTACTGGAACTATTGATTTAATAAATGCAAGAGAACCAAGGTCCATACCACTCAAAATACCATCAACTAAAGTGCGAATTTTTACTTGAATAGTCAATTGCATAGTTGTTTCGTCAGAATTATTCTTTTTAATTAAGCATTGTCTAACAACAAGGCTGTCCTTAATTGAAATATTATACTCACCAAGCAAATCTTTTATTTGAGGAATAGAATCTGCACTCAAAACAACTTGTTGCATAATAGCAGCAACCATTTTGTCACTTATTTCCCAAACTTTTTTGCTGCCATCATAATCTTTTAAAGTAGAGAAGTCAAATTTTGTTTCAGAAAGTAATTCGTCAAAATAAGGACTACCTGTAATACTACCATTGCCATCTGCTACTGGTTCGCCAGCCAAATCAAGCAAATCTGCAACAGACGCAGACTCATCACCAGTACCACCAGCACTTGATGGAATTAGGTGTAATAAATCGTCTAAAGTAAATTTTCTATCAAGATATAGTGCGTTTTGCAAACTGATAAAGAAAGCATCTGCATCTTTAACAGGGTCAAACTTTTGAGTAATAAGTTTTTCTTCATCTGCTTTGTATAGTCCGCCCAAAATATCTGTTAATTCAAACAAAGTAACACCAGTATAAGGTTGAACAACAAAGTGATATCCACCAAATACTACAGTGCAAACAAGAACAACTACAACTACAATAGCGCTCAAGCAACATTTTAGAGTGGTGTGGTTGCTTGAAAGGTCTCTATGACGATAGTTGTATAGTTTTTTGTATTTTTTGTTAAGTTTTTTAAGTTCCTTGCTTTCCTTTTTAGATAAAGGTGCTTTTAAACTGCTAGCCTCAAGTTCGTTTATGCGGCGTTTGTATTTTAACTCCTTTTTTGTAGGCTTTGGAACGTGTTTTTCTACCCACTTATCCTCTTTAATTGCTTTTATTTCTTTTTCGTTCAAAATCTCGTCATCGCAAAGAGAAGAGTCGTCATTAGTTGCCCAACTCTTATTATTGCGCTTTTTTTTCAAATTTGAAGGATTTTGTTCAAAGTTATTTTTACTAAATTGTCCACTCATATTTTAACACTCCTTTTCGTTATCGGTGTAATCTTCTTTACCAAATAAAGATAGTGAATTTTCTGTATTGTTTTTGATTCTTTTAAAATTGCTTCTATGTGTCCAAAAAATTAATGCTAACCAAAATACCAGTAAAATTATATTGACATAAAATAATTCATACCTTAGTATGCTATTACGAATAATATTAGTTATTACAAGTACACTGATAGCACCCAAAGACCCAATAAAACCTTTTTTAAAAAATGCTAAGTATATTAACATCAAAACAAATGCAATAGCAAATGTTATTGGTGATATTACTGCAAAAGCGCCTAAACTTGTGGCAACTCCTTTGCCCCCTTTAAACTTAGAAAAACATGAAAATATATGTCCTAATACTGTAGAAAGACCAAGTACATACATTGCTAAGTTGTTGTTTTTAAAAACAAACATACCAATAAGGGCAAAACCTATACCTTTTGCACAGTCAAGTACAAATGTTAGACACCCCCAAAATTTGCCAACAGACCTAAGCATATTCATAGTGCCAGGGTTGCCAGAACCTAATTTTTTTATATCTTTGTTTTTAATTGAGGCAATAATAGTTGCGAAATTTATGCTACCAATTATATATCCAAGCGGAATAAAAATTAAATACCAATACAAATCTTTCATAAATTTCTCATTATTTTATTATTTATATAATAATCTACGTAAAGTATAACACATTAATTATGCTATTGTCAATGACTGAATAATGATAAAACAAAATTTTTTAAATTCATTTGGAAAAATCTGTTTATTTGTCAACTATACAATAAATTCAACAAAAAAATTTTAAATTTCATTTCAAAAATCGTCATTAGTATGATAAAAAACACAATTTAAGTATAATTTTGGCTAAATGGTAATATATGGAATATTGCAAAAATTTAATATTTTTACTTTTGTTAAACTACAAAAATTCAAATAGAGCGATGGTTTGGTATGATAAAGAGCAGTATTTGTCATTATACAATGGTTTTATAAAACTTAGTATTACAAAAACAATTGAGGAAAACAATGTTACATAATCAATAAATCAAGCAAAAGTATGCAAATAAAAACAAAAAAATCGCAATAATAGCGATTTTCGTAGGTTTTTTTATAATCATTGAATTGTTTTCATTAAATTGCACAATAAAAAACATAATATTTAAAGCAAAATTTATATTTTTTAAAGTGTATTAATTTTGCAATTATTGTTTAATTGATTTTTATTCCAATAATTTCAGATATTTGTATAGTTCCATAATTTCTGCCATCAATGCTGTTAGTAGTATTATCTCCTATGGTAAAAACTTCGCCTTCTTTTATTTCTATAGTTTCGCCATAATATCTTTTAAGGTATAAATGTTGGCTTGGGGATAAGATATATTCAGTCTTATCTGGGTCATTTTGTTTAATCAAAATGTCGTCATTATATTCATTTTTTTCCATACAAAAAATATCTCCAGCAACCCCAACAACGCGTTTTATAACTGTAATTTTTTTTTCTTGTGGTTTTTTGTAAACTATTATATCTCCTAAAACAGGGGTTTTGTGTATTTTAGAAATCATAATAATATCACCATCAAATAAACTTGGGTTCATAGAATCGCCTTTTATTACAACTGGTGCACAAATGAAAGTAAAAGTTACCAAAACAATAACAAGGGCAATAAGAATTGTCATTAAAATTGCAAATATTATATTTTGTTTTTTGTCAGCCTTTTTTTCAGGCTCGTCTGTAATAATTTTTATATCTTCCATAATTAGTTGTCACAAGGCATGTGTTTTTTGACTATAGACGAAAATTTATTTAAATCTATAAGCACAATATGTCCGCATTTATCGCATTTTATTTTTATGTCCGCACCTGTTCGGACAATAGTCCAGCAATTATTGCCACAAGGGTGTATTTTTTTTGTAATTATTTTGTCGCCAATATTGTATTCCATATTAAATCCATATTATATTATTTATCAAAACTTTTTCTGCAGTGCAAAAAATAAGTGATTTAACAGTTGTCCATGTTTTAATAGGGTAAAGTTTGTTGCTTACAAATAGTGTACGCGGAATTTTAATACTTTGCCATTCTTCTGATGGAGGCAAATCAATTTGAGCATAATAAGATTTTAAATGGACATCTTCTATTTCTACTACTATTTTTCTAGGTTTAGTAGTGTAGTAGTCAAACTGAAGCATAACTTCGTTATTGGTAATATATTTACCATCTAAGTTATAACAAACTAAATCGCCTCTGTCAGTAGTAATACCTTCTAGTCCTAAAGCACCTTGTTCAAAATGAATGTTGGCTTTGTCTGCAAAAAAGGCTGTTTCACGAGGATAAAAAGCATTTGTGCCAAATTCCTTATCAAATATCATTCGTGTGTTTCTTGCATTTGTTTTTATATTTTTATCCAATTTATTAGGTGTAATTGTAAGCATAGGTGAAGTGTACATTGACCCATTACGATAAAATACTGTGCAAACAAGACTAATTTCTTCCTCTAAATCATAAACTTTAATTTTTTGACTGGCTGTGCCAATAAGGTCGCTATGAACATCATATCCTATCCAGTTACGCACACCTTCAACCTCTTTGCCATAAGCAACATGTATTTTTGCTTCTACTATAGCATCATAATCTAAGTCAAAGTCAGCATATACCCAAATTCTATTTTCTAAAACAACAAATCTGCCTTTTGGCGGAACAACAGTTTTTCTGTTATTAGCAATGTCATCTATCCAGTTAAAAGCAGTGTATAGTGCTTGTTTATACAAATTTTTAGAGCAACCTACAGATACACATTCATAATGTGTAATTTCTTCTGGTATTAATTTTAAAGTATCAGACAAAGATGAATAACTATAATTTCTGTTGTTTGAAGACCCTAAAAACAATACCGGGCAGTTTATAAATTTAGCATAAGATGGGGCGGCACAACAAAGCGACCATACATTTCTTTCTGCTAATTCGGATAATGGAATTTCCTCATTACCAATATTGCTGTTAAATTTATCATAACCAGTATTGTTTATAGGAATAATTCCATCAAGTCGGTTGTCAACACCTGCAACCTGCCACACTATATTAGCCCCGCTATTTTGAGCAGTCATAAGTACTTTTGTTGGCGAAAGAGAAGGGGTAAAGTTTTTTACAAAACTTATTACTTGTCTTGTAATTTTACACCAATTAAAAAGACAAGTATTTTCAGCACCATATTTACAAGAAGTAAGATGGTCACCACTATTAACATAATTACAAAAATCCAAACTATTAGGATAATGAGTAAAGTGTTTATTAGTACTTTTTCCAGCAATGTCAAAAGTTATAACATTAAAACCTGCTTGAACATAGTATGATATATAATTTAAATCCACCATTTTATTAAACTCTGGTACCATAATAAGTGCTGCCGAAGAGGAAGCCTGTTTAGGAAAATAAATTTGAGTAAAAACTCTTACATCACCGTCCTGTTTAGTCAAGGCGGTGAAATACAATTCGCAAACACTCATATACCCTAATGATTTAAAACTGATAATATTAGTTTTAAAATTAGATGTTATGGGTTGAAATTTTTTCCATAATTGTACGGGAGTTAAAATATTTTTTTTCATAAATCACTTTTTTAATGTATTATATTAATCATTAATATTTACTTTTTTATTTTAACATTTAAATTAAAAATAATCAAGTGTTTATCAAAAATTACTAATGGTGAGGTTATTAAAAGTTATCTTTATTTTATAAAAAAGTTTAATTTTTTGTTGCTTATAATAATAGTTTACAATAAAATCCAAAAAAAGAGTTGTATTTTTGGCAAAATGTTGTATAATTAAATTATGGTAACATTTAATAGAAAAAGTTTAATATATTCGCAAATAAACAGATTTAATCATATATACAATGATATTAATTTTTTTGTATGTGTGGGTTTTGTGCTTATTACTATTGTGGCGGCAGTAGTAATGTATTTTTTTTCAATAATGATAGGGCTTTGGATAGAAGCAATAGTTTCGTTTGGTTGCGCGCTGTATTATCTTATCTTATCTTTTACTAAAGAAAAGTTAATGTTAGGTTATTATCAACAAGTTTTGGAGTTAAGCATAGTTTGCACAAAAAATGGAATAGTAATAAATGAACTTACTAAAACTCAGCAAAAAAATGATTTTATGATAGCATACAAAGATATTTACAGAGTGCTAGAATACAATAAGTACATTATAATTATGCTTAAAAATGAAGGATGTGTAACTTTGCCTAATATTACTAAAGCACAAGACTTAAAAACTAGATTAAAAAGCGAAGTTAGAGACGTTTATCGTGTAATTGATAGATAAACAATACGAAAATCGGTACTATTTTATGATTAATGATAATAATTTTGATATAAATGACAAAAATGCAATAGTAAAAGATAGTTGCAATGTGTGCCCAAGAGGGTGTAATATAAGCCGTTATGATAGTATTGGCTATTGTAAAAGCAAAGGATTAAGAATAGCAAGATATGGTTTGCATTATTGGGAAGAGCCATGTATTAGCGGTAAAGAAGGCTCGGGGACAATATTTTTTAGCGGTTGTGCACTGCGATGCAGTTATTGTCAAAACTATGAAGTATCTCAACTTTCAAAAGGATATAATATTTCGGTAAATGATTTAATTAATATTTTTAAGGAACTGGAAAGTTTAGGTGCAAATAATATAAATCTTGTTACACCTACGCATTATATTGATTACATAATAAAAGCACTGGATATTTATAAACCAAAAATTCCTGTGTGCTATAATACCAGTGGATATGAAAGTATAGCAAGTTTGCAAAGGCTTTCAAATTACATAGATATTTTTTTGGTTGATTTTAAATATTTTGATAATGATTTAGCATTAAAATTATCCAAAGCACAAGATTATCCTCAAATTGCAAAAAGTGCTATTATTAAAATGAGAGAGTTAATACCACAAGATATTTATAATGATAAAGGTATTATGGTAAAAGGTGTTATTGTAAGACATTTAGTGCTACCTAATTTAATAGACAATTCAAAAAATATAATTAGTTGGGTTAAGGATAACTTGGGCAGCAATACAGTGCTTTCAATTATGAATCAATACACACCTTTTGGCAAAGCAGTTGGGGATAGTGTTATTGGAAGAAAGGTAAAACCCATTGAATATAAAATAGTAGTAAATTATGCTATAAAATGTGGTTTTGAAAATAGTTATATTCAAGAGGATAGCAGTGCTGACGAATGTTTTATACCTGAGTTTTTTGGGACAATACAAAACGAAGAATAAATAATCATAGTGTTATTTATTTTTTTTATATACTAAACTAATAAAATAACCAAAAAATAGATTATTGTAAAAGCATAAGTAAAAGCAACAAAGTTAAATTATATTAAAATACTTGACAAAAAAGCAAAATAATGTTAGTATGCTAACTGTTAGTGTGCTAACATTATATTTTAAGGAGTAATTATGTTGTTGGAAATTATTTATACAATATTGAGCATTAATGGAGACTATGCTTATTGTAGGAGTGATAATGGAAGTTATACCAATATAGCACTTGCATTATTGCCAGAAGATATTGACGAAGGGGATAGGGTTAGATTTTATAATTTTAGTTACGAAAAGATAGTTTAATATATATAATTAATATATAAATGATTATATTTATATAAATAATAACATTATTATATATACAAAATTATTAAAATCGACAAAGAATTGGTAAAAAATATTTAACTTTTCGTCCTAAACTAATATAAAAATGTGTATAATAAATAGAAAAGGCGATTTTTTATAAAAATATATAAATATTTTGCTAAAAGTGTAGTAAAAAATTCCAATATATGGTAAAATATAGTTTGAAATGAAAATAAGGGGTAATTTTATTTTCGTTATTAATTATAAATCTTGTAAAAAGACAAAAGTCTTTTGTGGAGGTTGAATTGAATAAAAAAACTGGAAAAATAATAAAGGCGGCTTTGATAATAGCATTAATTGTTGCGTTAATTGTATTAACTGCATCACTTTTGTCAAATCAAAATAAGCCTGAGGAAATTAAGTATAGTGATTTAAGTACAAAGATTTTAAGTGGAGAAATTTCTGAACTTGCATATATAGGTAGCAACAATATTAGGATTTTATATAGCAATTCTAAAATAGAATTAAAAAACTTCCCTAAACAATATGATGCAGTGTCCTATGGTGTGGGCAGGGCAGATTTAACTGCACTTGTAAAGCAAGTGCAAGGTTTACAAAATACTATTGCTGCAATTAAAGGTAATAGTGATATGACTGCTGTGGCAATAAAAGAAGAATTATTTGCTAAAGATGCTAATGGCAATTTTAAGTATCCAGAGATAGTAGAGTTTATTCCTAATGGTGGCAAAAACTTTGATGTTGACAAATTTATGGCAGCAAAGGTTACTTTTAGGAATGACGATTTAAATGGTGATAACACAAGTTGGGTATCATTGATTTTCCCTATAGTTGCAACTATTGTAATGGGTGTGTTATTGTTTATTATGTTCCGTCAAATGGCAGGCTCAAATGGCAAAGCAATGAATTTTGGCAAAAATAAGGCTAAACTTATGTCAAATGTCAAGGTAAGATTTACTGACGTTGCTGGTGCAGAGGAAGAAAAGGAAGAATTGCAAGAGATAGTAGAATTCCTTAAAAATCCTAAAAAGTTTAGTGAACTTGGTGCAAGAATACCAAAGGGAGTGCTACTTGTAGGCCCTCCGGGAACAGGTAAAACTTTGTTTGCAAAAGCAGTTGCAGGCGAGGCGGGAGTTCCTTTCTTTAGTATGTCCGGTTCTGACTTTGTGGAAATGTTTGTTGGTACTGGTGCTGCAAGAGTACGTGATTTGTTTGCAGAGGCAGAAAAAAATATGCCATGTATAGTATTTATTGACGAAATAGATGCTGTAGGTAGACAAAGAGGTGCTGGCTTAGGCGGTGGCAATGACGAAAGAGAGCAAACACTAAACCAATTGCTTGTACAAATGGATGGTTTTGAAAAGAATGAGGGTATTATAATTATGGCTGCAACAAACCGTGCAGATGTATTAGACCCAGCACTTTTAAGACCAGGCAGATTTGATAGACAAATTTATGTAAATATTCCTGATGTTAAAGGAAGAGAAGAAATATTTAAAGTTCATAGCCGTAATAAACCTTTAGGTCCTGATGTAAGTTTTAAAGTACTTGCAAGAATGACAAGTGGTTTTAGTGGCGCAGATATTGAAAATCTTTTGAATGAGGCTGCTATTTTGGCTGCAAGAGCAAACAGAAGAGTGATTATTATGGAAGATATTTTGGAAGGTATCAACAAAGTAATTGCAGGACCTCAGAAAAAATCAAGAACAATAACAGAAACAGATAAGAGAATAACTGCATACCATGAGGCTGGACACGCAATTATTGCAAGAGTTTTGCCAGGTTGTGACGAAGTTCAAGAAGTTAGTATTGTACCACGTGGTATGGCTGCAGGTTATACTTTAACAAGACCAGTTAATGACGATAGCCATGTTACTAAAAACAAATTGAACGATATGATTAGTATGATGCTTGGTGGTAGAGCGGCAGAGCAAATTGTAATACACGATATTTCTACTGGTGCATCTAATGATATTGAAAGAGCAAGCGGTATTGCAAGAAAAATGGTTACTGAATGGGGTATGAGTGAAAAACTAGGCAATATCTTCCTTGGTGGTTCAGGTGAGGTATTCTTAGGACGTGATTATTCTCAACATACAGCATATAGTGAGGCAATTGCAGGTCAAATAGACGAGGAAGTTAAACAAATTATTGACCAAAATTATCAAAGAGCATTAGAAATTCTAAAGAGCAACAAGAGTATTCTTGATAATATGGTTAAAGTTTTATACGAGAAAAACACTATTTATACTGAAGAAGTAGATATGTTGTTTGACGGCAAAAGCGCAGAAGAAATTATAAAAAGAATTGACGAGCGAAATGCCAAAAAAGAAGAGTATAAAAAAATAGACCAACCTCAAGTAGTAGTTCCACAGGTAAATCAAATGGCAACTACTAATGGAAATAGTGAAGAGGAAAAACAAAATACAGATAACTCAAACAATTCTGATGAAGTTAAACATTAAACTAAACATTTAAAAAAATAAAAAACGACACTAAAAAGTGTCGTTTTGTTAATTAATACCGATTTTTGAAGTGTTTTATATTCTTCCTAACATTTTATCAATAGAACCATCTAATTCATAAGCAATAGAAATTAAAACGTCAAACTTTGGAAGACAACCCTTTTTCCATAAACTTAAACTTGTTTCGGTAACAATATTATTTTTGGCAAGTCTATAGTGATTAGTATTGTTTAATTTTAGTAATCTTTCGTATTCAGGATAAAATTTGTTAGGGCAAAAGCCTTTATTTAAATTTGGATAAGAAAAAGTATTTGATAAACCAGTTATATAATCAATAGAACAATTAAAATAATCACAAATTTTTACTACACTATTCGTCACAGGAATAGTGCCCTGCAAATACTTTTCAATTTGAGAGTGTTTAAGACCAACACTATTAGCAAACTTAGTTTTTCCAAGACCAGTACTTAAAAATAAATCTGTAAAGTTTTCTGTAAAAATACATTTATTTTTATTTTCTATAATCATTAATATCCTCTTATTGATAATTATATTATTTTGCTTTTTAATATCAATAAAAATATTAAAACATTATTTATATCTTTTGTCAACTAACTTTTAAAAATTAAATATTTAAAAAGGCAGTTATCAATATTAATAGTGTTATAAGTAATAGTTAATAAATATAAAAAAATATCTTAGGGCTAAATTTGTAAAAAATACTTGCATTAAAAGGGTAGTTTATAGTAAAATACTATTAGATAATCAATGGAGGTATATATCCTATGAAAATGGTATATAAAGGCAAAACAAAAGATGTTTATTCATTAGATAATGGCAATTACCTTTTGAAATTCAAAGACGATGCAACTGGTGAAAATGGTGTTTTTGACCCAGGTGCAAATACAGTTGGTGTAACTATTGAAGGTCTTGGTATGGACGCTCTTAAATTGACAACTTATTTTTACACTATGCTTAATGATATGGGTGTAGAAAATCACTTTGTTAAATCTAATTTGGAAGAAGGCACTATGGAAGTTAAGCCTGCAACAAAATTCGGTAAAGGTCTAGAAGTTATTTGCCGTTTAAAAGCAGTTGGTTCTTTCTTTAGAAGATATGGTGATTATTGTGAAAATGGTCAACCTCTTGACTATTTTGTAGAAGTTACTTTGAAAGATGATGATAGATGTGACCCACCTATAACAAAAGATGCTTTGGATATGCTTGGCATTTTGTCAAAAGAGCAATATGAAGTTTTAAAAGCAGATACTATTAAAATAACAAAAATTGTTCAAGATGTTTTGGCAAAGAAAGGTGCTACTTTGTATGATATCAAGTTTGAGTTTGGTATTGTTGATGGCAAAGTTATTTTAATTGACGAAATTAGTGGTGGTAACATGAGAGCAATGAAAGATGGTAAATTCTTAGAGCCACTAGAGTATGCTCCATTAATTTTAGGTTAATTTATAAAAAACAAAAACAGGTTTGAGTTAATCAAACCTGTTTTTTTGTGCAGTTTACAATATGTATTTAAAGTGTCAGAAAAAGTATACTTTTTCTGACACTTTTTATCTTTTGACACTTTATAAACTATAGTTATAAAAACAATAAAAATCAAGTGTTTTTATGAAAAAAGTATAGCATATCCTACAAAAATTGTCAATATATATTTGTCAGAAAAAGTATACCTTTACTGACAGATAAAATACGGAGGATATATGAATAGGGAAAAATTAAAAAGTGATGCAAGGCAATATATCAATAATAATCCCGGAAAAATGCTTGTGCCTATTGCTGGTTTTGTGTTGTGGGCTATTATTTTAGCAGTTTCAACAGTGTGTTACATATTGCTTACATCATTTGTTTCAAGGATATTTATGTTGTTTTTGTTGCCATTAATAATATTTTATATTATTGTTATTGAATACTTGCATATAAAAACAGCACAATATTATTTAAAAGTTGTACGAGGTCAAAAAACTAGAGGGTTAAAAACTTTTTTTGATTTTTCACAAGTTTTTCCAAAAATATGGAAAATGTTTGTGCTTGATATTTTGACAATTGCACTTTCATTATTGTTTATTTTTATTCCTGGATATATAGTTATGCTATATAGCATTAAATTTCATATTATATGCGATTTTGAAAATAAAAAAGCAAAAGAATATTTGGAACTTATACCAGACCTTACTCAGCATTATGTAATAAAAATGGCTATTGTTAAATTGTCATTTTTCTGGTGGAATTTGCTAAGTATAGTAACATTAGGCTTTGCGTATATTTTTTATGTTAAACCTTATCAAGATTTAACGCAAGCCGGAGTATACAATAGTTTGTTAAAAATTTATAATAAAAATCAAAATAATCAAGATTTTAATGATGAAAACAATTTAGATGATAATAATTACACAGCAAAAGATGATATAGCAGTAAGTGAAGAGGCTGAAACACAATTGACTTTTGAAGATTTTAAAAATCAATTTAGTGTATTGGAAAGTAATTTGGAAAAATACATAACTTTTAAATATAACTATAAAGATATTGCACTATGTGAGTATATTGAAAACATGCAAAATTTATTAGCCACTCAAACAGAAAAGTTAGAATATGCTAATACTAATACTTTTACAAAACAAGAAATTAAACAAATAAAAGATTTGATTAATGATTATAATAATTTGTTTGAATCCGCTGTAGAGCAGGAGGATGAGGAGTATAGTAATCTAGTAAGTATTATAAAAACTATTATTGATGATAGAATAAAAGTTTTGCAACTAGAAGTTATGAAAGTAAACAAAATATCTTTTGGTACTTTGTTTGGTAATAGAATAAGATTATTAAAGAATAATATTAATTATTTTAGTAAAAGAGAAAGTGCTCAAACAATAGTTGATGGTTGCAATGTACAATTAAAGCAAGAAAAAACACGTACCGCAGTTATGGCAAGTATAGTACTTTTTGTACTTATTGCATGTATAGTTATTCCTATAGCATTAGTAGAAGCACTTGCACCTAAACAAATAGTTACTATTAATAACATAACGTACAGAAAAGAAGGTGGAAGTTATGTGGTTTCGTATGTTGACAAATATTCTAATTATGTAAGGATAGAAGAAAGTATAAGTGGAGTGCCAGTAAGAATAATTGGTGATTATGCTTTTCAAGACTGTGCGGTTTCAACAATTGTAATACCAAAAAGTATTTATGTAATACAAGGCTATGCTTTTTCAAACTGCAAAAATTTGACTAATGTTTTAGTTCCTACTTCAGTTAACACTATAGGGCTTGGTGCGTTTAATGGTTGTGATAATTTGCAAGAAATTACAGTGCCATTCATAGGACGAAGTCCTTATCAGGAAGGCGAATTTGGTTATATATTTGGGGCTTATGATTACTCAATGAATAGTTATATGATACCATTAAGTTTAAACAAAGTTATTGTGTCAGAAGGTGCGTATTTTATAAAATCTTATGCTTTTGCATATTGTAATAATTTGACAGAAATAGAATTACCTTCAAGTATGGCAAATATTTATAGTTATGCTTTTTATAATTGTTCTAATTTGGATGTAATACGTTTTAATGGAACGACTTATCAATGGTCTAATATTTATAAGGAGTATGGTTGGGATACTAGTATTAGAAATTGTGTAATTCAGTGCACTAATGGTAATGTATAAGTATAAAAAAAACTTGTTGCAAATTGCAACAAGTTTTTTTAACCTTAATCAAAATTATTATTTTCTTTTACGGCTTGATAGAATTATCAACAATATTCTAGCCATTTGAAGTAAAGATATTACAAATGCAGCAACATAAGTCATAGCAGCGCTTCTTAATACTTTGGAAACACTTTGTACTTCATCTTCTTCTAAAAATCCCATATCTTCCAAAATGTCTTTGGCTCTTCCACTTGCGTTAAACTCACAAGGCAATGTTACAAATGTAAACACTACATTTAGGGCATAAACACCTAATAAAACATAATAAATAATCATAGGAATATTACTATTTACAGGTAAGAAAATTGTCAATAGTATATTAATGATAATTGCTGGAAGAAGCAATTTAGAACTAATATTTAAAATAGGAACTAAAATACCACGAATTTTTACTGGTGCATAGTTATGTGCGTGTTGTATAGCATGTCCAACTTCGTGAGCGGCAACACCTATAGCGGCAATGGCTGTAGAGTCATAAACTGTATCAGATAAAAATACGGTTTTAGTACGCGGATTATAGTGGTCTGATAAAGAGCCAGAGCATCTACCTATTTGAATGTCATTAAGACCTTCGCTGTCAAGGATTTGTCTTGCTACCATGTAAGCAGGCAAACCTTTTTTGCTATTGATTTTGTTAAACTTATTAAAAGTAAGTTTCACTTTTATTGAAACAAAAATTGACCATAGCAAAGCGGGAAGTAAAAATATTGCAAGAATAAATAAAATATTTAAAAATAAATCATATCCCGTTGCTGAACATAATAAAATATTCATATTTACTATTACCTTATTTAATTGTATTGATTGATTAATTTAGCATCAACCTTATATTCATTATACACAAAATAAAAAAAATGTCCATAGTTTATGTGTAAATAAATAGTAAAATTGCGTTTTATATCCTAAAAAGAGTTAATTTTTGTTATTTTGCCATTTTCTGTCAAAAAAGTACATTTTAGCGGTCTATTGCCACAAATTGCGTATACAACTGAATTTTTAAAAGGGCAGGTTGGAAGTATTATATCCTCAAAATTTTCAAAAAGTTTTGTTATGTCTTCCATAGTTTGAGGGCAGTCAGGCGAAAGTAAGTTTTGACAATATTCATAGTCTTCCGCAAGTAGCCCTTGCATAAAATCATACCCCAACAATTTTTCATGTGAGGTGTGAAAGTTAGTATATTCAAAGTTTTCGTTATTCAAAACATATTCTTTTCCGTCAAAAGATAAAGCACAATTATATATTCTACCTTGATTATCATTAAGATTAATTTTAAATGAAATTCCATTGTTATCAAAAGTATAACTTTCACATTCTTTATCTATTAATACCGAATAATCTGTATAGTCATAAAAAATTACGCATATATAATGTGGGCATAAAATATAAAAGAGCACACCATTATCCAGCACTGCCTCTTGCATTTTTTCTGGATATTCAGGAATAACTACAGAAATAAAGTTGCTTTTATTTTCTATCAGTAGTTTTGGCACATTATCGGTGTAAACTGTAATTGTATGTTCGCCAAACTCTCGTTGCATATCCACTTCCGGGTTACTAGGCGGCATATATGGTGCAAACTTTGGTATTAAATAATATTGATTAATATCTATTTTGATATGTGAAATATTGCAAACCAAACGATTATTTTTTATTTTGCACACAGAACTTATAGGTAAAAACAACGTTTTATCATAAATAGGAAGAAGAGTTAAAATGTACACTTTTTCAGAGTCTAATTCTATCATACCGCTAGAATTTTGTTCCCCATCTACTAAAATTACAAATTGGCTATTATCATAAAATAATTTATACATATTAAATAATATTCATATTTTGCAAAAAGTATGCTGTTTTTGTTATAAAAGTTTAAATATAATAATTGTAATTTTTTGTAAATTTAAAAGAATATTTTTATTTTGTTTGCAAAGACTATTTTTAAGGAGGAAATTTATGGCTGGAATTGTTAGAAGAATAGATGAACTTGGCAGAATAGTTATCCCAAAGGAATTAAGACGTACTATGCGTATTCGTGATGGGGAAGAGTTAGAAATGAACCAAGTTTCAGACAATGAAATTATAATTAAAAAATTTAGTCAAATGCAAGCACTACAAGCATTGGCAGAGGGGTACTCTAAAGTACTTTTTGATTTGTGTGGTGTGCAAATTATGATAGTTGATAAAAGCAAAGTTTTAACACATGAGGGTGGAAAGGAAAATAAAGAAGGTGAATTAATATCTAATACTTTGTTTAGTGTTTTGCAAGAAAGAAAACAAACAATGGCAGATGATAACATACGTATTACAAAAAACGATAGTGTTTATTCTGATGATGTGTATGTTTACCCTATTCTTGCTGGTGGTGATTTGTATGGCGGTATAGTTGCAGTTGGCTCTATTACAAATGATATTAAATCTAATATCAAAGTTGCAGGCTCTTGTCTTGCAAGTCAGTTAGAATAAGTGAATACTTTAACAAAAACTGCAAAAACCCATCAAAAATCGAGGTTAAATAGTTATACCGCAGGGGCATTATTGCTTGCTTTTGCAGGAATGATAGCAAAAATACTAGGTGCAATATATCGTATACCACTAACCAATTTGCTAGGTGCAGAGGGTATTGGTATATATCAATTGGTATTTCCTATTTATAGTTTAATGTTAACTTTATCTTCAGGAGGAATACCAACTGCCATTAGTAGACTTGTTAGCGAAAACAGCACATTAGGGGAAGAAAACTTGGTTAGCAAAGTTATGAAATCCTCTTTTGTACTTTTGTTTGGACTAGGTGCAGGTGCTATGCTAATAATGTTTATGATATCTGCACCACTTGCAGAATTGCAAGGTAATTTTGCTATTCGTTTTGGTTATTATGTGGTAGCACCTGCAATTTTAATAGTGGCAATATCTGCGTATTTTAAAGGTTGGTTTCAAGGCAATATGAATATGGTTCCCACTGCTGTTGCACAAATAGCAGAGCAAGCCTTTAAAATGATATTTGGTTTACTTTTTGCGTATTTGTTATTACCTCAAGGAATTATTTATGCAGTAGTTGGTGCTTTAATAGGTATAACATTATCTGAATTTTTATCTATGCTTGTTATGGCAATTATATATATAGCAGGCAAAGGTAGACCTATTGCAAAATCAAAACTGGATTTTGACTGCACAAAAAATATTGTACGAGTAAGTTTGCCTATTATGGCAAGTGGATTAATTTTTCCTATAGTTCAGTTTGTGGATAGTTTATTAATAGTAAATTTATTAGTTGGAAGAGGACTTGCAAGAGATTTGGCAATTAGTCAGTATGGTATATTGTCCGCACCAGTAAATTCGCTAATTAATATGCCTATTGTTATTACTCTTGCGTTTGCGGTGGCTATTGTACCAATTATTAGTTCCAAAAGAGCACTACGAGATGCGGTAAGTATAAAAAATAAGTCTGCACTTGCGGTAAAACTGTCTTTTTTGATAGGCGCTCCTTGTTTTGTGGCTATATTTGTACTTGCAAAACCGCTTATGATGATTTTGTATCCATCACTATCTGCAAGTAGTATTGATTTGGCATCTTCATTGCTTATGGTATCATCAGTATCAGTTATTTTGTTGTCATTATCACAGGTTTTTACATCATTGATGCAAGCGCTTGGCAAAACAGTAAAGCCAACACTTATACTTTTGGTTACTGCAATAACAAAAATCACTTTAGATATAATTTTGATTATGCATTTGGGCATAATAGGTGCATCACTATCTAGTGTAATTTCATATTTCTTGTGTGTATTGATAGGATGGAGTACAATGTCAAAACTTTTGGGTAAAGATGAAAATCTAGTTAAAAATATTAGTAAAATTCTTATAATTAGTGTTATAATAGGATTAATAATATTTGGTTTAACTTTTGCACTAAGTAAATGGTGGCTAGTTATTGCAAGTGTTGCCATTACACCAATAATATATTTTATATTGGTTTTGGCTGCCAAAGTGTTTGAAAAAGAGGAGTTGTATTCTTTCCCATTTGGCAAACAAATAGCAAAACTAAGCGAAAAGTTTAACCGCAAAAAGTGAGGATTTATGATAAAAGTTGTAGGACTTGGCTTAAAAGATGGTGATTTATCACTAAGAGGTGCAGCGGCAATCGACAATGCGGAATTAGTAATTGTCAAAACCGCTCTTACCGATACATATAAATTGTTTGCGGAAGAAGGAATTAATCATGAAACATTGGATAGGTTTTATGAAAATTCCGAAAATTTTGACGATTTGGACGGTAATATCGCCCAATATCTTTTTGCGTTAAAGGATAAAAATCTTGTATATTGTGTAAATGGTAATGGTGCAGATGACAGGTCAGTTATAAAATTGCAAGAGTTATGCGAGGTTGAAATAATTGCCGGTGTATCAAGAGAACTTACTATTTTAAAAAAATATCCTCATACAAGTGTAGTAAAAGTTTCTGCCTATGACATAGCAGGAGACAAGGCTTTTTCTTATGACAAAACATTGCCTTTGGTTATTTGTGATATAGATAATGACTATATTGCAAGCGAAGTAAAAGAAATTTTGTCCCGTATTGCCGGTGAAGAGTGTAGTATTGTTTACTTTAAAGGTGAGGAAGAATATAACATTTTTGCCTATGAACTAGACAGACAAAACAATTTTGATTATGAAAGTGGAGTGTATATACCTCCATTTAAAATGACAGATAAACAGGAATATAATTTTACTGATTTGTTAAGGATACTTTATAAATTACGTGGCAAAAATGGTTGCGAGTGGGATAAGGCGCAAACACACGAGAGCATACGCAAAAATCTTATAGAAGAAGCATACGAATTGGTAGAAGCAATTGATAATGAGGATATAGACAACATTATTGAAGAGTCTGGTGATGTGATTTTGCAAGGTGTATTCCACGCAGTAATTGGTGAGGACGAGGGTGAGTTTAATAGCAACGAGGTGCTAACTCACTTGTGCAATAAATTAGTTACAAGACACACTCATATATTTGGTGATGTTGTAGCAAACAACGCAGAAGAGGCACTAAAAGCATGGGAGGCTGCAAAAGCAAAAGAAAAGAGTCAAAACAGCATTACAAGTAAAATTCAAGGTGTGGCAAAAACCTTGCCTAGTTTGCAAAAATCTGCAAAATATCAAAAATATCTTGCGAAAATCGGTATGGATTTTGAAAATTTGGCACAAATAAAGGAAAAAATTGTTGAAGAATTAAATGAGGTTTTAGCAGCAAAACCACAAGAGTTGGAAATTGAATGTGGTGACTTATTGTTTGCAGTTGTAAACTTGTTGAGGTTTATGGGTGTAGATGGCGAGGTGGCTTTAAATAAGGCTTGCGCTAAATTTGAAAAGCGAGTTATTTATATGGATGAAAAGTGTGCTGAGAAGGGAGTGGAATTAAAAGACTTAAAACCTAGTGAGCAAGAACTTTTGTGGCAAGAGGCAAAGAAGAATGAAAATTGGTAATATACAATTAAATGGCGATGCCGTTTTAGCACCAATTGCAGGTTTTACAGATGTTGGGTTTAGGGATATTGCAGTGCGTTATGGTGCAGCCCTTACTTATACAGAAATGATTAGTTGCAAAGGCATGGTGTATGGCAGTGAAAAAACAAAGGAATTGCTTGCTACTACTGATAACGAAAAGATAAAAGCCGTGCAAATTTTTGGTGCTGATGCTGATATAATGGCAAAAGCCTGCAAAATGTCAGAGATGGCTAAGTTTGATATAATTGATATAAATATGGGTTGTCCTGTGCCAAAAATAGTAAATAATGGTGAAGGTAGTGCGTTGTTGAATAACCCAAAACTTGCAATGCACATAGTAAAAACTTTAAAACAGGAAACTGGTAAGGTTGTAACAGTAAAGTTCCGCAAAGGTTTTAAACGTGGCGAAAATGTTGCTGTAGATTTTGCAAAATATATGCAAGATGCAGGTGCTGATGGTATAACAGTGCATGGAAGAACAAGGGAAGATTATTACAACGGCTTATCTGACTGGGAGACTATTGCAAAAGTTGTGGAGGCAGTGCAAATACCAGTTATTGCAAATGGTGATGTGGTAGATTTAAATAGTTACTTGAAAATTAAGGAAGTTACCAAAGCCGCAGGAGTAATGATAGCACGTGGTGCATTAGGTAATCCTCAAATTTTTAAAGAAATAGCAGAAAACACTCTAAAAATCGCTACTATTTTTAAAAATGTGGATAAAAAAAGAGATATTTTAAGTCAAATAGAAATTTTAAAAGAGTATTATTCAGACAGATACATTTACTCTAACATGAAAAAACAAATTTGCTATTACTTAAAAGGAATGGCAGGCTCTAAGCCAATAAAAGAGGCTGTTTGTCATGTAGAGAGTGTACAACAACTTATAAATATTGTAAACACAATAAATTTTGATTAATTGATAACCGCAGGATAAAAGGAGTTTTTTATGATACATATAGTTTTATTAGAACCGGAGATACCTCAAAACACAGGTAACATAGTAAGGACTTGTGCGGCTACTGGAGCAAAACTTCACCTTATTGAGCCGTTTGGTTTTACCTTTGAGGATAAGTATTTAAAAAGAGCAGGTCTTGATTACTGGGATTTAGCCGATATTTGCACTTACAAAAATTATGAGGAGTTTTTAAGCAGAAATAAAGATAATATTAAACAAATATTTTATGCCTCAACAAAATCTCAGCATAATCATACAGAAGTAAGTTATAATGAAGATGTTTATGTTATGTTTGGCAAAGAGTCAAAAGGCATACCAGAGGAAATATTGCACGATAATTATGATAAGTGTATTCGCATACCTATGAAAGGTGATATACGTTCGTTAAATCTTGCAAATTCTGTTGCAATTATTTGTTATGAATACCACAGACAGCACAATTTTGAGCAGTTAAATCAAACTGGACATTTAACAAAGTTTTAGTTAAGTTAAAAAACAACATATTTTCTACAAAAAAATTGCTAAAAATATGTTGTATAATTAAAAAAATATCTTGCAAAAATTACCAAATGGTGATATAATACTACTATTGATTATAATTTTAAGTTTATAATCATTAAACATACAAATCTAATTAAGGAAGGAGAATCCTAATAATGAATAAAAAATCAATTAAAGATGTAAATGTTGCTGGCAAAAAATGTCTTGTAAGAGTAGACTTCAATGTACCTATGAAAGATGGTGTTATTACTGACGAAAACCGTATTAATGGTGCATTACCAACTATCAAATATTTGATGGATAATGGTGCAAAAGTTATACTATGCTCACACATGGGCAAACCTCATAGCATTTTTAGTGAAAAAATCAAATTAACTAAAAAGGAAAAGAAGGCAGTTGAGGCTCTACCTGAGGCAGAAAGAGAGTCTGCTACTAAAGCATATATCGACAAAGCACTTAAGAGCGACCCTGTTAAATTGACTTTAAAACCAGTTGCTGATAGATTAAATGAGTTGCTAGATGGCAAAGTTGCTTTTGCTACAGACGTTGTAGGTCCTGATGCTAAAGCAAAAGTTGCTGCATTAAAAGCAGGCGAGTGCGTATTGCTAGAAAACTTAAGATTCCACGCAGAGGAAGAAGGCAGAGACGAAAACTTCTGCAAACAACTTGCTGAGTATTGTGATATTTATGTTAACGATGCTTTTGGTACTGCACACAGGTCACACGCATCTACAGCAGGTATTGCTGAGTATGGTTTTGTAAAAGAGTGCGTTTGCGGTTTCTTAATCGAAAAAGAACTTAATGTAATGGCAAAATCTTTGGAAGCACCAGTTCGTCCATTTGTTGCAGTATTGGGCGGTGCAAAAGTTGCTGACAAATTAAAAGTTATTGATAACTTGCTAGAAAAGTGCGATACTTTGATTATTGGTGGCGGTATGGCATATACATTTATTAAAGCACAAGGCGGCAATGTTGGTAATTCTTTGGTTGATGACGAAAAACTAGATTACTGTAAAGAAATGCTTGCAAAAGCAGACAAACTTGGCAAAAAGATTTATTTGCCAGTAGATACTGTAGCAGCAAAATCTTTCCCTAACCCAATTGATAGCGAAATTGAAGTTACAACAGTAGAAGCAATGAATATTCCTAGCGATATGATGGGCTTGGATATTGGTGCTAAATCTGCAAAATTGTTTGCAGATGCTATTAAATCTGCAAAAACTGTTGTATGGAATGGACCTATGGGTGTATTTGAAAACCCAATTTTGGCAAAAGGTACAGTAGCAGTAGCAGAGGCAATGGCAGAGGCAAAAGACTGCACTACTATAATTGGTGGTGGCGATTCTGCAGCAGCAGTTGCACAACTAGGCTTTGCTGATAAAATGAGCCATATTTCAACTGGTGGTGGTGCATCACTTGAGTTGTTTGAGGGCAAAATTTTGCCAGGTATTGCTTGCTTGAATGACAAAAACTAATATAAACTAAACAAAAATATCCAAAGTGTTTTTTAAGAAAAATTTATCTTAAAAGTGCTTTGGATATAAATTGATTTAAAGCAAAATTTGTTTTTTATCAAATTTAATAAAGATATATAATATTTGTAAGAAATTTAATATATAAAAAATTCACATTTTAAGGAGAAATTTACAATGAGACAACCTATTATTGCAGGAAACTGGAAAATGAACAATACAATTAAGGATACTAAGGCACTTTTAACAGACCTTATTCCTTTGGTAGCAGATAGCAAAGCAGAGTGCGTAGTTTGCGTACCATATACAAACATTCAAACTGCAGGCGAAATGATTAAAGGCACAAACATTAAGTTAGGTGCAGAAAATGTTCACTGGGCAGACAAAGGTGCTTTTACTGGCGAAATCAGTGCAGATATGCTATTGGAGTTGGGTGTTGAGTATGTCATTATTGGACATAGCGAACGCCGTCAATACTTTGGTGAAACTGACGAAACAGTTAATAAAAGAGTTTTACAGGCTTTGGCAAAAGGTTTAAAACCTATCATTTGTGTAGGTGAATCTTTGGAAGAGAGAGAGTCTGGCGTTTACAAAACATTGCTAGAGGCTCAAACTGAAAAGGCATTGGCAGGTGTAAGCAAAGACGAATTGGATAAAGTTGTAATTGCTTATGAGCCAATTTGGGCAATTGGTACTGGCAAAACTGCTACAGCACAAGAGGCAAATGATACAATAGCAATTATCAGAAATAAAGTTGCAGAGTTGTATTGCAAAAATTGTGCAGAAAACAAATTGCGTATCCAATATGGTGGTTCTATGAATCCAAAAAATGCAAGCGAACTTATGGCTATGCCAGAAATTGATGGTGGCTTAATTGGTGGCGCAAGTTTAAAAGCAGAAGATTTTTCTAAGGTGGTTAAATACTAATATGAATAAATTTACTGGTCTAATTATTTTAGATGGTTATGGACTAAATAAGGAAGGGGAAAACAATGCAATTTCTACAAAAACTTCCCCTTACGTACTTGACCTAATGAAAAAATACCCAACTACAAGTCTAGATGCAAGTGGTATGTCTGTTGGTTTGCCTGATGGACAAATGGGTAATAGTGAAGTTGGACACTTAAATATTGGTGCGGGTAGAATAGTTTATCAAGAACTTACTCGTATTACAAAATCTATTAATGATGGTGATTTTTTTGAAAATCCAGCCTTTGTTAAAGCATGCCAAAACGCAAAGAAAAATGGCAAAAAACTGCACATTTTTGGTCTTTTGTCAGATGGTGGAGTTCATAGCCACTTAACACACATTTTTGCACTTATAGAAATGGCAAAAAAACAAGGTTTGGATAATGTTTATTTGCATGCTTTCCTTGACGGAAGAGATGTATCACCAACAAGTGGCAAACAATTTATTGCAGAAACTGTAGAGTATATGCAAAAAATTAATTTTGGTCAAATTGCTACAATAAGCGGTAGATTTTATGCTATGGATAGAGACAATATTTGGGAACGTGTTGACAAAGCATATTCTGCAATAGTAGATGGTGTTGGCAATACTGCAAATAGTGCATTGGAGGCAATTACTGCAAGTTATGATAATGGTGTAACTGATGAGTTTGTTATTCCTACAGTTATACAAAACAATGGCAAACCGGTTGCAACTGTTGGCAAAGGTGATAGCATAATTTTTGCTAACTTCCGTCCGGATAGAGCAAGAATGATTACTCGTTCATTTATTTATAACGACTTTGCTGGTTTTGAAAGAAAGCAAGGCTTTTTAGCCCCAACTTTTGTATCTATGACTCAGTATGACGTTACTTTTAATGACGCACTAAACGTTGCTTACAAACCACAGTCTTACGATAATACTTTGGGTGAGTATTTGTCAAAACAAGGTTTAAAACAATTTAGAATTGCAGAAACTCAAAAATACGCACACGTTACTTTCTTCTTTAACGGCGGTGTTGAAGCACCTAACCCAAATGAAGATAGAATATTAATAGATAGCCCAAAAATTGCTACTTTTGATATGAAACCAGAAATGAGTGCTTATGAGGTTGCAGACAAAGCAGTTGAAGTTATATTGTCAAAAAAATATGATGTTATGATTTTAAACTTTGCAAACTGCGATATGGTAGGTCATACAGGTATTTTAGATGCTGCTAAAAAAGCAGTAAAAGCAGTTGACGAATGTGTTGAAAAAGTGCTAAATGCTATTAAACAAGTAGGCGGTCAAGCACTAATTACAGCAGACCACGGCAATGCAGACTATATGTTTGACCCACAAACAAAAGAGCCATTTACTGCACATACTACAAACCCTGTTCCATTAATAAAAATAGATGACAATACAAATATCAAATTGATGGACGGCGGTAAACTTTGTGATATTGCTCCAACTATGCTAGAGATGATGGGTATTGCAATTCCAAAGGAAATGAGCGGTCATAGTTTGCTTAAAAAGTGATTTTTGATTAAAAAAATAGTTTGAAAATCGGTATTAAAATAATAAAAATTTAAAAAATATCCCTTTGTTTAGGAGTATAATATGTTATCTTATAATTTAAAAGAGGTTGCTTTAAGACTAAAAAGTTTAAGAGATTTAATGGGTGTTTCCGAAGAGGAAATGGCAAAAGCAACAGACTGCACAATAGCAGAGTACGAGATTTATGAACAAGGCGAAAAAGATTTTACTTTTAACTTTTTGTACAACTGTGCAAATGTATTAGGCTGTAATATTACAGAACTTATTACTGGCGATAGCGCAAAACTTAACCATTTTGCAGTTACAAGAAAAGGTGAGGGTATGCCTATTATCCGTGATAATGGTTTTAATTATATGCACCTAGCATACAATATGCGTGACAGAAAAGCAGAGCCATTTGTTGTTACTATCCCTTATAATAAAGATTTGGAAAACAAACCAATAGAAACAAGTATGCACAATGGGCAGGAAATGGACTACGTGCTAGAAGGTACTATGCGTGCAAGCATTGATGGACATATTGTGGAGTTAAACGCGGGTGATACAATTTATTATAATAGCGAAAAACCACATGGCTTAATAGCAATTGGCGGAAAGGACGTTAAAATAATTGCCGTAGTTATGAACTAAAAAACAAAACTGATATAAAACAAAAAAGGCTGAGTTGCCACTCAGCCTTTTTGCATAAATAAATTTTAGGGAACTTAAAATATGTCAAAAAGTTCCCTAAAATAGTAGTTGTATTTAATTTATTTAAAAGTTTTTTGTTGGGGTTTTATAATTTAAAGGGGAAAATTTTTGATGAAAAAACCTACACTATGCTTGTTTAAGTATAGTGTAGAGAGTTTAAAAAGATGCAAAAAACTATCAAAAATGGATAGTAAATTGCAAAGATGGCAATTTTAAATAAATTCAAAAAAGTTTATAATCTCTTTTTGATTAGATATTGCGTAATTAAATATTTCCATAAAAGGAATATCATTTGCAGTGTTGTAACAACTTATTATTTTATCAGAGTTATCTACCATAAACTTGTGTAATTCTAATAAGTTACCAGTCATATCAATTTCTTCTAATTCTAAAAACAAGTAATTTGTTTCGTATACTCTGCTATAATTTTTTACTTTGTAGTTATACGCATTATATTCGTTAACTACTTGGGTTATTTGTATTTGAGGATAGTCTTTTTTCAATTTTCTAAAAATCTCAAAAACTTTATTATCAAAATCATAAAGGTTTCCTACTAAAAAGTGAGAACACCCATTTTTTATTTCTTCTTCTAAATAATTTTTTAGTTGCTCATCAATGTTGTTGTATTGGAATATAAATGGACTTCCAATTAGTGCTATTTGCTTGTACATAAAAATATTTCTCCTAATGTAAGTGTTAAAAACATTATACCAAAAGTATTATTAAAACTACGGCTTTAAAAAGGTGTATTTACAAAGACACCTTTTTAAAGGTATATATTGGTAAATTATTTTTGCTATAATGGTAATAAGACTAAAGATAAATAGAATAAGGCATATAATTTGATTTAATTTTTTTATGTTTCATAATTTATGATTTAGTCAATTAACATTTTTTGTTTTATATAAAACATGAAAAGGTGGTTGTTAATGACAATAAATAATGCAGTTGCTCGTAGAATAATTAAATTAATGAATGAAAAAGATTTTACCCAATATAAACTCGAACAAAAGTCAGGTATAGCACATGGAGCAATGGATAGAATATTTGCAGAAAAAATAAAACCATTACCTTAACAACACTTTATAAAATTGTTGATGCTTTTGATATGACAATACAAGAATTTTTAGACGATAAGATTTTTGATAAAAATAATGTTGATTACAATTAATAACAAAAAATACTGAGGAACTCCTCAGTATTTTTTGTTTTGTCTGTTTTAAAAATAAATCAATATTGACTTATAAAAGATTTAATGATATTATTTATTTATATCAGTTGGAGATATTTAATAAAAATGGAAAAAGATTATAAAATTATAAAACAAAAAAAGAGAAACAAGATAATTTTAGGGAAACTTTTTACAAGTAAAGATTTTATTTATATGTTAGTAAATGTATTTGCGTTTGCTTTGTGTATTATACTTACTTTAGTTTTACCTAAAAAATACGACTTTAATTCTTATTTTGATTTAAAAGTGTTTTCTGCCGTTATTGCTGTGTTTATTTTAAATGTAATAACCAATATAATTGTAAGAGCAATAAAGTTGCGTAAAGAAGATAAAGAAAAATTGAAAGAGGATTATAATGAGTTGTTGAGTATTTATTCAACGATTACTCCTGTAACATATAGGAATATAAATTCAAAAAATTCAAAAATTGGTAGAAAAAACACAAAATGTAATTATAAGCAATATAATAATCAAGAAGATGAATATAAAATACCTATTACAGAAATAGTATCTTTTGTTAATAAAGAAGTAAATATTGTTGATAACAAAGATAAATTTTATCAACTGCCAGAAATAGTAGAAAAGAAAATTAGCGAGATATATAAAGCACATGATTTTTCAAATACTTATAATCAATTGAATATTCGTTGTTGTGGTATTAGTCAAGAAGATAATAAAGTACAACTTAATTTTTCGCGTACTAATTATTATAATTCTTTGCTTACTAATCGAGCAATTGATTTTAAAGTTGATGGATTAACTATTAGAGAGTTATTTGCGTATGGTCCATTTTTGCAAAGTTTAGAGGAGTCTAAATTATCAAATCATATTGGATTTAATGGTTTTATTGAAACAATAGATGGGCATATTGTTTTTGTTTTTAGGCATAAAAAAGTTTCCATAGCAAAAAACACTATGCAAACAAGTGTTGGGGCATCACTTAAAAGTAAATACGCGTTAAATGAAAAATTAGAATTGACTAAACAAGGAATTGTTAATGCAATTAAAAATGAAATTAAAGACGAACTTAGACTTGAAAAATTAGAAAATTATAATCAAAAGGAAAGTGAAATTTTTTCAGAATTATCTTTTAATAGTGTTTTAGGCTTTTATAGAGAATTGGTTGAAGGCGGTAAGCCTCAGTTATTCTTTTATACAAAAATAAATGTGACAAGTAATGAATTGAAACAAGCATATTTAAAAGGTGTTTCTAAAATGCAAAGAATGTTTGAGAAAACGGATTTAGGTTATAAAGTAGATGGATATAAAATATTTTTTATAAAAAAAGAGGAGTTAAAAGAAATATATATATCACCTGATGGAATGACTATAAAAGGCAAGTTTTATAAGTCTGTTCCTACCTCTACTGGAACTTTGGCTTTGTTTATTAATTATTTAAATAATGGGGATATTGTATGAAATTAATTGAAAGTTTTACAATTGCTAAAACTGGTATGGAACAAGCAAATGAAGATGGCTATTATATTGATAATTCCTTTGTAGCGGTAATTGATGGGGCAACATCAAAAAAAAGTGGAAATATACAAGGAATCTCTAGCGGAAGATTTGCAATGCAAAAAATAAAAGAAGCCTTAAAAAAGGTTAATCCCAAAGACACTCCAATAGAAATTTTAACATTTATTAATAACTTTCTCAAAGAAAGTGTTAAAAGTTTAGATATTAAAAATCTTGATACTCCAGCGGCTTCAATATTGATTTGCAATTTGCAAAGAGAAGAAATTATTTTGTATGGCGACTGTGCATATTCAGTTAATGGGAAAACATATAAAATTATAAAAAATGCAGATAAAGTTTTATCACAAAAAAGGGCAGAAATTATTAAAAATGCTCTTAATAATGGTGTTTCTATAAGTGAAATTAGACAAAATGATATTGGTAGGCAAGCAATAATAAATGATTTAATAAATCAAGCAAACAACTTTGCAAATTTTAACAATCAAAATGGTTATCCTTGTATTAATGGAACGGACATTATTGAAAGTTTTATTAAAATAGAAAAGATAAAGAAAAAAGACGAAATAATCATGTGTAGTGATGGTTATCCCGTCATAGAAAACACTTTAGAAAAAAGTGAAGAAAAATTAAAAAAGTTATTAAAAAAAGATATTTTATGTATAAGCGAATTATGTAGTACTAAGGGTGTTAAGATAGGTGATATATCTTTTGATGACAGAACTTATTTGCGATTTATAGTCTAATATCACACCAAAACAGCACTATCAAAAGTGTTTTTTGCAAGTTCCTTTAGCAAGTTTATTTGCTTTTCGGATAAAAATTGTTTGTAATCTTGCATTAGTGCATTGTATGCGTCCAAAATGTCGGCATCTTCTATCAAGTCCATAAGGCGGTCTGCATTTTCCTTACATACTAACATATTAGATATTACTATATACAATATATCACAAACAAAAGTTGTGCCTTCTTCCAAATTCAAATCTTTTTCAAAATCGTCTGCGTATGCCAATATGTCATAAAGCGGAGTATCAAAGTCTATTACTGCAAGCACCATTTCTTGCAAAAGGGATAATACTTTTTCGTTATTCAAGTTGCTGCCATAAATTTTGCAAATATTTTGTGGTGTAAATTCAGATACATTTATATTATTGTCTGTTAAAATTTTGTGTAATTCGTTTAGGGGTAACATAATAATCCTTTTTTAATTTAATTGTTTTTGAGTATAATAAATATAACAAAGTTTATTAAAAAAGTCAATACTTTGGTTTATCAATAAGCAAGGTATGGCTATGGTAAAAAATGGTAGAAAGGTAACATATTTAAAAATTAAAGAAACAAACTGGCTATAATTTATGGTAATAAAAAAAATTGTGTAAAATGTATGTTTAATTTTAAAAAAAATATTGAATATAAATAAAATATATGATATACTTACTTTGTAATTTTTTAAAGATTTAGATTAATATCAACTTTTTAAATTATAATAAGGTTAAAGGGTGAAGTTATGGCAAAAGTAAGAAAAAAAGTAGAAAATGACCCTCTTTCTTATACTGCGAAAGAGCGCAATGGCTACTTAATTGGTATGGCTGGTCAGAATATCATTTATGGTATTATTAGTTCTGGCTTAGCATTCTATTTCAGCAATGTTATTGCTCTTCCTGCAATGGCTATTTCTGTTATTATGGCAATAGCACGTGTATGGGACGCAATTAATGACCCAATGATGGGTACTTTCGTAGATAAAACAAAAAGCAAGTGGGGTAAGTGCAGACCGTATTTGATTTTTATGCCAGTCATTATTATGATAGGTACTATACTATGTTTTGCTAATGGTATTTATAGTAAATCAAACAGTGTTGGTGCTAATGTTATGATAATTGCTTGGGCAGGTATTTCGTATATCCTTTGGGGTATGTTGTATACTGCAGCGGATATTCCTCTTTGGGGTATTGCATCTCGTATGACAGCACATGAGTCTAAACGTACTAATCTTTTATCACTTGCAAGAATGGTTGCGGGTATTGGTGGTGCTTTAGGATTTATCATGGTTCCAATTGCTCAGGCTTTGGCAAATATGCTACCTGGTGGTTCTGATAAAGTTGCTAAAAACTTGCAATTAGCATTTATTATAGTTGCTATCGTACTTGCTATTATTGGTACAATTCTATTCCAATGTGCAGCACTTGCAAAAGAAAGAGTGGACTGCGAAGAGGAAAAGAAGAGAGGTATCATTGATAACTTTAAAATTATGTGGGGTAACAAACCTTTCCGCAGAATTTTAATTTCTGGTATTATTAGAAGTCCATTCCAATTGTTGCTTATCCTAGCAATGCCACTTATGACAATGTATTTTGGTAACAATGGTGCAACTGCAGATTTTGTTAAAAATATCTTGTTACAATATGGTCCTATTGCTATTGGTGTATTTGGCGGTCAATTTGGCGCTATGGCTTTAACTCCTATCCTTTGCAAAAAGTTTGAGAAAAAGACTATATTTAATGTGATGAACATTGTTTCTGGTGTTGCGTTTGCATTAATATTTGTACTATATTTAATATTCCCAACTACTTTGGGTGGTGTTCCTATTATTTTACTTGCAATTGCTTTCTTACTTGCAAGTGCTGGTGTAGGATTTATTATGGTATTGCAGTCAATGATGATAGCAGACTGCGTAGACTACGAAGAGCACAAAAACGGCACTCGTCCAGATGGTGTATTCTTCTCTGGTCAGTCATTCCTTACAAAACTTGCAGCAGGTATTGCTGTTATGATACAAGGTCTTTGCTATATGATAGTTGGTTATGAGACAGATGCTATTACTAGTATGAACTCAGCACTAAACTCTGGTCTTGTTACTTTTGCTGAAGAATATAGAACTTTTGCTATGATTATGTTCTTCCTAGTATCTATCCCTCCTGCAATTGGTATGGTATTGTCAATTATCCCAATGCTTAAGTATGAACTTACTGACAAAGAGCACACAAGAATACTTGACGAACTAAACGCAAAACGTCTTGGTAATGGGGACGATAGCGCAATGACTTTGGAGACAGAAGTTACTGCTGAAGGTGCAGAAAATACTGAGGTAGTTGAAAATGCTGCTAATGATACTCAAGCAGTAGAAGTAGAGCCAGTTGTTATGCCAGTAGATACTCAAGAGGCTCTTGAGGCGAAAACTGAGGAAGTAGTAGAGGAAACTCCAGTTGTTGAAGAAGAGGCAGAAGTTAAGGCTGAGGAAACTGCAGAAGAAGTTGTTACCGAAGACAAAACTGACGTAGTGGAAGAGAAAACTGAAGAAACTGCTGAATAATTAGTGTTGATATTAATATAAAATAAAAAATCACTCTGTGGTAAGCAGAGTGATTTTTGTTTTACAAAATGTATTTAATAATAACAATAATGATTAATAGAAAAAATAATATATATTACAAAATATATAAGGATAAGTTGAAAAAGTCTATTAATTGCAATTTTGTTTTTGATAATTTATTACAAAAAAAGAAAAATACTATAGTTCTTTTGACAGATTAATATTTTATTTTGCCTTAAATTTTGGTATTATTTTTAAGAATTCACTATTTGAGGTAAAGTATATGAAAGACGATTTATTAATTGAGGATATTGGTACGCAAGAGGTAAAATTACCTATACATAATGGCAAAAAAAGAGTAAACGGCTTTAAGTACAGGGAGGCTAGGCATACTTTAGACCGAAAAACTCTGCTGTTGGAAATTGCTAAGTATGTAGGCTATTTTGCCATGATGATTTTGCTTAATTTTGCAAAATCAAGTGCAGGACTTACACCTTTTACTCTAGGTTTATTTGTAGGCTTGGTTTATTGCAGAGAAAACGTTTTTTTATTGTCAGTCGGATATATTTTGTCTAGCATAGTTACTGGGTTTAGTGTATCTAGGTTTGTTATTGCTGTTTTGCCGGCTGTTGTTTTTATAGCGGCAAGAATGTTGCATCAATTTTTGTTAAGACCTATGAAAATGTTGCAAACAAACCTATATGCTTTAATTTGCCAGTTGCCAGTTATTTTGTTTAATCTTACCGCTACAGGGCAACTTGTGCATGCTGTTTGTGCGGTAATTATATCTCAAATATTCACTTACACTGCAACTATTGCACTTTATGCAGTAATTGTTAGGGGTGCAAAATATCACTTGGCAAAAGACGAACTTTTTGGACTTGCCACTTTGGTTGTTGCACTATCTATAGGGCTTTTTGCTATAGATATTTTTGGGTTTAAGCCATTTTACCTTATTTCTACCTTTGCACTTATGATACTTGTATTTTCTGGCAAAATTGGGGTTGGGTTTGTTGGTGCGGTTGTGCTTGGTATTGGCGCTGGACTTGAGGGTGGCAATATTATGATAGCGGGCGGACTTGTGCTTTGCGTGGCTTTTGCCTTGCTTTTTGCAAAAAGCAACATTTATATTTCTGCAATTGCTTTTATAATAGGCGACGTTTTTGTTGGTATGTATTTTAACGCGTTTGGCAAATACGATTATTTTCATATTATAGCGGTTGCTGTTGGTATGATAGTATTTTTGCTTATACCAAAAAATGCAAAAGAACACTTTGTTCATTTGTTTGGCGGGGGAACAAGTCAAAATGCAGAACATTCAGTTGTGCTACGAAATAGGCAAGAAACAAGCAAAAAACTAAGTGATATGGCAAAGGTTTTTGCGGAAATAGGTGGGGTTTTAGGCGGTACGGAACTGGTTGTTACTGCAAATAATAGTTTGGAACTTGCTGGTGAAATTGCTGTGGAACATTGCTCCAAATGCCCTAATTTTAAGTTTTGCTCGGCTATGCTGGGTGGTGATACTACACTTGCAATAAAAGATATAGTAGATAAGGCAATGTACAATGGTATTGTAACAAAGGACGATTTATCGCCATTTTTGCAAAGTAGGTGCACTAAGCAAGATTCGCTTATTAATCTTGTTTTGGATAAATCTCAAAAATTAGTTAAGTTTTTGTATAGGAAAAATCAAATTGGTGCTGGTAGGATTATTTTGGGTGAGCAAATGCAAAGTTTAAGTGCCATGCTTATGTCCTTGGGTACAGAAATACGAAGTGCAGTATTTTTTGATACGGAAAGTGAGCAAAGTATAATTACCGAACTTTATTATTTTAACATTGTTTGCCGTGATATAGTTGTTAGTGGCGAAAATGGTGTGTATGGTGTAACTCTTACTGTAAGGCGAAAAGATAGTTCCAAATCTGCACTGCCAAATGTGGTATCCAAAGTGCTAAAAGGTGTTTTTGAGGTGGTAGACTGCAGTCCGTCCAAAATATCCGGGTTTGATATTGTAACACTAAAGCAAGCACCTCAATATGCAATAACGTATGGTGTAGCAACCTGTGCAATGGATGGTAGCAGGGCTAGCGGGGATACTTTTAGCATACAAAAGGTTGCGTATGATAAGTTTATGCTAGTGCTTTGTGATGGTATGGGTAGTGGTGAGGTTGCAAACTTTAATTCCACCTCTACAATAGGTATGATAGAAAACTTTTATAAGGCTGGTTTTAATAACAATGCTATACTATCATTAATTAACAAAATACTTGCTACTTACAATAGCGAAACTTTTACTTGCATAGACTTGGCAATGGTGGATTTGACTGCTGGAATAATTGATATAATCAAGTTGGGTGGAACGCAAAGTTTGCTTATCAGAAACAACAAGTGCTATTTGTTAGGCGGTGGGGCATTGCCTTTGGGTATTGTAGAGGAAGCAAAACCTTATACGGATAGGCACATTGTTATGGATGGGGATATTATGGTAATGTTTACTGACGGAATATCTGACTATTTAGGTCAAGATAGTATTTGTGACATTATTATAAATAACCCAAGCACTAATCCTGAACAACTGGCAGAAGACATATTGCACCAAGCAACAGCAGGTGGTGCAAAAGATGATAGCACAGTTATTGTTGCTAAAATTTATAATAAAAAATAAAGTTGGTTTTTGTAAAAAATCAAGTTAAAATTAAGCATAACTCAGTTTGGGGTTATGCTTTTTTATATTATTATAAATTAAAATTTTTAAATAATATAAATCCTTGCAAAAATCATTAAATAGTTATATAATAGAAATATGATAAAATCGCATATTGTTTCTATTATAAATACATATCCTGTTATTGCACTTGCGGTAAGTGGTGGGGTAGATAGTATGGCTATGCTGGAGTGGTTTAGGCAAAATCGCCCCAAAGATAGTTTTTTGATTATTAACATAGACCATCATATTAGAGGGGAAGAAAGCAGACGAGATAGCGATTTTGTAAAATGCTATGCGGATAAGTATGGTATAGAGTTAAAAAAATATGATGTAGATGCAATTGGCTTTGCAAAAGAAAACGGCTATACAATAGAGCAGGCTGCACGTATATTAAGGCATAAAATTTTTGAGGCTGCAGTGCAACAGTATGCTAGTGCAGTGGCAACGGCTCACCATGCACAAGACCAAGCGGAAAGTGTGTTTATGCACATTGCAAGGGGTACGGGCATTGATGGCTTACAAGGTATGTCTGTTGAAGATGGGCATATTTTAAGACCTTTGCTTTTTACTACTAAACAAGAAATTTTGGAGTATGTTGATAAAAATAAAATAGAGTTTTGCGAGGATAGTACAAATAAGGACAATAATTATAGCCGCAATTTTATCCGTAATCAAATATTGCCTAGTATAAAAAAAGTTTATCCTGCAATTGATAAAAATTTAATCAAGTTAGCCGAAAGAGCAAAAGAGATAGCGGATTTTATTGACCAAAATACTCCTGCATTGTGTTTAGAAAATGATGGTGTTTACTGCGACTTAAAAGGTAGACATATTGTCATACAAGCGGAAATGATACGAAGGGGTTTTAGCCTTTTAGGTGTGGTTGCGGATATTGAGGAAAGGCATATAAAAAGCATAATTGACTTTGCTGTATGTGGCAAAATGGGCAGTTTAGATATGCCGTATAACACTACTGTGTATAAAGAAAAAGATGGAGTAGTAATTACCAAAAAAAATGATTATCCTATAGTAAAATACCGATTTTCAGAGGGATTTTTTGAAATAAGTGGGTTTGAATTAGTAGTGCAAAAGGTTAATGATTTTTGCAAAAACAATTTAAATGATAGTGCAGGAATAAACAAAACTTTGTATATTGCAGTAGATGATTTTGATTTAGATAGTCTTGTTATTAGGCAAAGGCAAAATGGCGATAGGATAGCAAAGTTTGGTGGTGGCAGTAAAAGTTTGGGTGATTTTTTGACTGATAAAAAAGTACCACTTAGGTTTAGGGATAGGCTGCCCGTTATTGCAAATGGTAATGACATACTTTGCGTGTGTGGGGTAGAGATAGCAGAAAAAGCAAAACTGCTTGATACAAGTAAAAAGATTTACAAAATTAATTTAATAAGCAATTAAGATAAGATAAATAAATACGTAGGAGAAAAGAAAATGTGCAACGATATTGAAAAAGTGCTTATACCAAAAGAAGAAATAGCAACTATAGTAAAAAATTTAGGAGAGCAAATTACAAAAGACTTTTTGGGTGAAGAACTTATAGTGGTTTGTATTTTAAAAGGGTCCTGTATTTTCTTTAGTGATTTAGTAAGAGAGATTAAACTTGATGTTAAGTTTGATTTTATGGTGCTATCTAGTTATGGCAATAGTACTACTTCAAGCAAAGATGTTAAAATCATTAAAGATTTATCCGAAAATATTAAGGGCAAAAATGTTTTGATAGTTGAGGATATTATTGATAGCGGAAGAACTATTAAAAGTTTGACTGAATTGTTAATGGTGCGTGAGCCTAAATGCTTAAAAGTTGTTACAATGCTAGACAAACCAGAAAGGCGTGAGGTTGATATTGTAACAGATTATAACGGAAAGGTTATACCTGACGAGTTTGTTATTGGCTATGGTTTAGACTATGCTCAAAATTATCGTAATCTTAAGGATATTTGCGTATTGTCACCATCTGTTTATATAAAATAATTGTATAGTGGAGAGTTAATGTTAAAAAGTATTATTCCAGAAAGCCTTTTTAGGCTAGCAGAAATATTTAAACCTTTTGCACCTTTGTATATAGTTGGTGGCGCTGTACGTAATAGTCTTTTAGGCTATCCGGTAAGCGATTATGATATTACAAGCAAATTACTTCCTCAAAAGGTAGAGGAGTTGCTTTTGGGAACTAACTATAAAATTGTTGCGTCCTACAAAAGGACAGGTACTTTGGTTATTAAGGTGGATAATATTAAGTTTGAATATACTACTTTTAGACAGGATAGTTACCCACTAAAAAAAGGTGACCATAAACCAGCAAAATGTATTTTTACTGATAACATAAAAGAAGATGCTTTAAGACGAGATTTTACTTGCAATGCTTTGTACTATGACATAATTGAAAATAAAATTATAGATTTAGTAGGTGGTGTGCAAGATATTAATAACAAAGTTTTACGTGCTGTGCGTGATGTTACTTTAAGTGAAGATGCTTTGCGTATTATGAGGCTAGTAAGGTTTTATGTGCAGTTAGGTTTTGGTATAGAAACTGAAACTTTAAAGGACGCAAAAAAGTATTCGTTTATGCTAAAAGATATATCTAAAGAGCGGATAAAAGACGAATTAATAGCGATTTTTGAAGGTGTTTTTAAGTATAACAGCAAAAACAATGGTGTAAATCCTAGCGATGGTATTAGAATGTTAGTGGATATTGGTGCAATGGAATATATAATACCTGAAATTAATTTAATGATAGGTATGCCACAAAATCCAAAGTACCATTTGTATGATGTTTATAATCACACATTAAAAATTATAGATTATTTGCCTCCAAGATTAATGATGGCAGGGTTGCTTCATGATATTGCAAAGGCGGAACTTTATAATAAATATGGCAATATGTATACTCACGAAATTGTTGGTAGCGATATGGCAAAGGATATTTTGACAAGACTTAAGTTTTCTCAAAATGACACCCAAATAATAAGTAGACTTGTTAAAATACATATGTTTAATGTTGATGGAAAAACAAGAATGTCCAAATGCAGAGTTTTTATTGCAGACAATATAGATTACTTTGACGATTTTATAATGCTAAGGCGAGCAGATGGTATGGCAACTAATCCTAATAATTATGATGATAGTGCCACACAAAAATTAATAGATTTAAAGAATAAAATGATAAATGACAATATGCCTTTTACTATAAAAGATTTGCCTATTAATGGTAATGATTTGCTAAGTTTAGGATATTGTGGCAAGGAAGTAGGCGAGTTGCTTGGCAAAATTATGTTATGGATTTTGCAAAATGGAAGAGTTCCTACAAAGGAAGAAATAATTAATAGGTTGACTAAAAATTAATTGAATATTAAATAAAAAATGATTTAATAGCGATTTTTGAATAGTTAATTTAAATTTTAAAGACAAATAAGTACAAGCAGTTGTTTTACGCAAAGTAAAAAGTGGGAGGATATAATGCAAGGTAAAATGCCTATTATTAAAAGCGATTTACATATACACACTACGCATAGCGATGGTGCTATGACTGTTGGCGAAGTAATGGACCTTGCTAAGTTTAAGGGCTTAGACTGTGTTGCAATAACCGACCATGATATTGTTAGTGGTGTAAATGATGCGATATTGTATGGTAACCAAATTGGACTAAAAGTAGTCCCGGGGATAGAAATCTCTGCCTATAGTGTAATGTCAATACATATTTTGGGATATGATATAGACCATAATTCACCAGTTTTGCTTGAGTTGTTAAATGACCTTTTAGAACAAAGAATAATAAGAGCGGGCAAGATTTTGGATAAACTAAAAAGGTTTAACATAAATATTGATATTGAAAAATTACCTAAAGTCAATATTGGTAGAAGTCATATTGCTGTTGCCTTAAAGGCGGGTGGATATGTGTCCTCTATTCAAGAGGCTTTTGATAGATATTTAGGCGAAAATAGTTTGGCTTATGTGCCTAGCAACAGAATTTCCCCATTAAAAGCGGTGCAGGAAATTAAGGCAAGTGGTGGAAAAGCAGTTATTGCTCACCCATTGCAACTATATAATACAAAAAAATTAATTCCTTTAATAGAAGGTTTAAAGCCGTATGGGTTAGATGGATTAGAAGTTTATTATCCTACTCATACACCAGATAAAATAGAAGTGTTTGAAAAAATAGCAAAACAATTTGGTTTGTTTGCAACAGGTGGAAGTGACTTTCATGGTGTAAACAAAAACAATACAATAAACAATATTGGGGAAACATATTGCAATTTACCAAAGCAATTAAGATAAAAATTGTATTTGTGATAAAATAAATGACTTTATTTGTAGTTAAAATTAATATTAAGATACAAATAACTTGCAATTTTATACTAAAATGTATATAATAAATAAACAAAGTTAAAAGAATTTGACGGAGATATAAAGATGGCAAAGAAAAACAATGCACAATTTGTACAGGAAATAGCAGATATTAACGAAAATTTTCCTCAATGGTATACCGATGTGGTATTAAAAACTGAACTTGTAGATTATGGTCCAGTAAAAGGAAGTATGGTTATACGTCCTTATGGTTATGCTATATGGGAAAATATTCAAAAAGAGTTAGATAAAAGGTTTAAAGAAACAGGTCATAAAAACGCATATTTTCCTATGTTGATTCCTTATAGTTTTTTGACAAGGGAAAAAGAGCATATTGAGGGCTTTGCACCAGAAGTTGCTTTGGTTACTCATTATGGTGAGGAAGAGTTGCCGGAAAAATTGGTTGTAAGACCTACAAGCGAAACTATTATTTGCGAAATGTATAAAAAATGGGTAAAAAGTTATCGTGATTTGCCAGTGCTTATTAATCAATGGGCAAATGTTTTCCGTTGCGAAAAAACAACTAGACCTTTTTTAAGAACAAGTGAATTTTTGTGGCAAGAAGGTCATACTTTGCACCGCACTCACGAAGAGGCAGAGGAAGAAACATTTAAAATGCTTAATGTTTATGCAGAATTTATGGAAAATGTACTTGCAACTCCTGTGCTTACAGGTAAAAAGACAGAAAAGGAAAAATTTGCAGGTGCTAACGCAACTTATGGTATGGAAGCAATGATGCTTGACGGAAAGTCTTTGCAAGCAGGTACTTCACATGATTTAGGTTGTAACTTTGCAAAAGGATTTGAAATTAAGTATCTTGATAAAGATGGCGAATTAAAATTCCCATACCAAACTAGTTGGGGTGTTTCAACAAGATTAATTGGTGCTTTAATTATGGCTCATGGCGACCAAAGAGGACTTGCGTTACCTCCAAGAGTTGCTCCTATTCAAGTAATAGTTATTCCGGTAGCATCTCATAAAGAGGGGGTTATTGAAAAGGCAGAAGAATTGTATAAAGAGTTAATGGCTGCTGGCATTCGTGCAGAAAAAGACTTTACAGATAATACTCCTGGTTGGAAGTTTAATGAATGGGAAATGAAAGGAGTTCCTTTAAGAGTAGAGCAAGGTCCACGAGATATTGAAAATGGTGTTGTACAAATTGTACGTCGTGATACATTTGAAAAAATAGAGGCGGCAAGGGATAACATTGCTGCTGTAGTAACGAAACTTTTAGATGAAGTACATATTAATATGTATAATAAGGCAAAAGCCTTTATGGATAGTCATATTGTTACTTGTAGCACATTGGACGAAATGAAAGAGGCTTTGGATAACAAATGCTTTGTTAAAACTATGTGGTGTGGTTGCCCTGAATGTGAAGCAAAAATTAAGGAATTGTATCAGGCTACTGCAAGGGTTATGCCTTTTGACCAAACACTAGTTGGGGATAAATGTATTTGCTGTGGTAAACAGTGCAAAGAGGAAGATTTAAAAGTTATATATTTTGCAAGAGCATATTAATAAAAAGTACAATTTAAAATAGCAGTGTTAAGGCACTGTTATTTTTTATAAAAACGTGTCAAAAATCGCTATTATTTAAAAAATATGAGTAAATTTGTTGGAAAAAGTTAAAAGAATACAATTAAATATTTAGAGATTTGAGCAAATAAATATTTTTTTAAGGTTTATAAAATAAAGCGACAACAACTGGCTAAAAAATGAAAGTTGCTAGACTGATTTTTACTAAAATAGGGAGTAAAGTTAAATTTTATGTAAAAAGATTGATTTTGTAATTTTTTTATTATATAATGTAAATACCAAAGTATCCCCAAATCAAAAAAATGGGTTAAGAGGATACTAGATTTTACTTTGCAAAAGATAAATTTTGCAAGTTTTAGCAAATTATTATAAATTTGAGGGGAATGTTATGACAAAGAAAAAAGTGTTTGTTTTAATTGCTGTAATAGTTATTATGACATTATCCGTGTTTACCCTTGTTGCGTGCAAAGACCCAGCAAGTAATACGGAAAAAGAAAATGAAAACGCAGTGCAAGTTGAAACACCAATTCCTGATTTAGATAATGAATTTGAAGAAGAGGTTAATGATGAAAAAAAAGAAGAAAAACCTACTTCTGGATTGGTTTATGAACTTAGCAGTGATGGTACATATTATATTTTGACAGATGCAAGAGTTGCTGAAAAATATAATAAGGTAGTAGTTGATGATGATATTGATGGTGTGCCTGTTAAGGAAATTGCTAGTGGAGTATTTTCTGTATATCATCAGTCAGAGACTAATTATCCAAGATTTAATGCTTTGCAAGAGGTTATTATCAATGGTAATAATTTAACAACTATTGGTGACGGTGCTTTTAGAGGTTGTGATACTTTAGCAACTATTGTAATCCCTTCTTCATTAGAAAGGATAGGTGATTCTGCTTTTATGAATTGTTCTGCATTAGAAAAAATGGGCAATTCTACTTTTATTACGGATACTACAGCACTTGAAAATATTAAGTTTCCTGACAAGTTAACTTCTATTGGTATTGGTGCATTTAGGAAATGTACTAAGTTAGAAAATGTAATTCTTCCAAATAGCCTTACTGATATTAGCGAACAAGCATTCCAAGGTTGTGCTGGTTTAAAATATCTTCAAATTTCAGAGGATACAATTTCAATTGGTAAAGAGGCTTTTGATAGTTGCACAAACCTAATCGTTTTATCTAATAAAAAAATTAATGTGCCTACAGATAAGCAAACTAAAATTGAAAGTATAATTACAATTCCAGATACAGTTACTTCTCTTGGTGATTATGTGTTTAACAATTGTACTAAAATGAAAAAAATTATTTTGTCATCACAATTGACAACTGTAAGCAACGGATTATGCTTTGGTTGTACTGGTATAACTGTTGTTGAATTAAATGGTCCTGTTACAGAAATTAAGGAAAGTGCTTTTGAGAAATGTACTTCTTTAAATAAAATTAATATTCCAAGTAGTTTAAGAGTAATAGGTAAAAAAGCATTTAGTTCAACTTCAAAATTAAGTGACATTACTTTAAATCAAAATTTAACAAGAATAGAAGATTATGCTTTTGCTTTGAGTGGGTTAAAACAAATTAGTATTCTTGGTGGTGTAAAATATATTGGTAAATTTGCTTTTGAAGAATGTAAAAATTTAACTGAAGTAGGATTGCCAGCAACATTAGACACTATTGATGAAGGTGCTTTTAGAAGAGCAGGAAAACCTGAAACAGTTAAAAATGAGGCAGACGAAGATATTCCAACAGGAAATGTTATTATTAATTTCAGTTTTACTGGAACCGTAGAACAATGGAATAAAGTCGTAAAACGTGGACCTTATAAATGGGGAAATGAAAAATCTGAAATCAAAATTATTTGTCATGAGAATGGAGAAGAAGTTGAAGTAGATTTAGTTTTAACAGAAATTGAAGTTCCAGGTGGTGGGGAAACAGAACCTGACCAACCAGAAATACCAGACAATGGCGATGGAGAAACAGAAAATCCAGATAATAATGGTGAGCAAACTAAGCCAGAAGTTCCAGATAATAATGGCGAACAACAACCTGTAATTCCTGAAACAGATAATAATGAGGAAACAGAAACTCCTGAAGAGTAATTGACAAACAAAAACATACACTTTAAAAATAAAATAGTCGCAAAATTTATCTTTTGCGACTATTATTTTTTAGATATTCTAAAAATAACAAGGTTCAATACTGAAATATCTTGACGAGTATATATTGCCTTACTTCAAAATTTATCATTAAAGTAAATATTTTAGCATAATTATTTTGATATAATTAATTATTTAAAAATAAAAAATATCCCTCTGCTGTTTAACAGAGGGTAGTTTTATGTTTATTGTAATGTTATATCATTTATTTGTAACAATATTTAAAAATTATAATAACATTGATTTTATTCATTCAATAGTCTTTCTACATATTCCATTGTTTCGTCAGGATTATATGTTTTTGCTTTTATAAGTAATAAATCCCCACCTTCAAGTTTTGTTTCTGCACTTGCTAATATACTTTCTTCATCTTTAGTAATTGTTTTAACTGCACATTCTGGTGGCCATAATAAATCTTTTATCAATTTGCCATCTGCAAAAGAATTTTGTTCAACTTTTACTTTAAAACTTATTTGTTTTTGTTTTTTGCCTTCTCTTTCTTGTTCAACATTTCTGTCTAATAGTGCATCATATAAAGCAGGAACTTTAAAGAATTCTGCAACCAAAGTTGCAATAAATATTGTAATGCCTGTAAATAGGAAAGAGTGGAAAGACCCTGTAACTTCCATTACTAACACCATTGCGGTTATAGGTGTCCTAACACATGCTCCAAAAAAGGCTGACATTGAAATTACAATTAAAAGTTGGAATAATGATTTATCTAAGCCTGCAAGAGTAAACAAGTTGCCAAATAAGCCACCAATTAAAGCACCTATTGTAAGCATAGGGATAAATAAACCACCTGTTGCTCCGCTGTGTACCGATATTGGTATAAGTATCAGTTTGACTACAAGCATAATGATTAATAACCACCAAACGAACTCTCCATTACCAATGCCCATTATCAAAGAATGTCCGCCACCAACAGTATCTACCCATGCAAGACCAACACTGCCACACAATAAAAAGGCAAACACTAATTTAAACCATTGCGGTATTTTTTTAGGGATAATTTTGCCCGAATTTAGTATTAAATAGTTAAAGCCAACACTAGCAAGACCAATAATTATACCTAATACTACAAGCATCCAAATATTGCCTAGTGCAAATTTGTCAGGGAAAGACCCAAAATCAAACAAATATCCGTTGCCACCCCAAAGTAGAGCAATTGCATTTGAAGTAAGAACACCTGTTGTTACTGAGCAACCCGCTGTTAATAATAGCATAGGTGTAACTTTTTTTTGCACTTCTTCTATAACAAAAATTATACCAGTCAAAGGTGCATTAAAGGCAACTGCAAGACCTGTACCACTGCCTGCGGACATAATATATCTTGTCCAAGCCATACGACATTTTAGTAATCTGCAAGCACCTTGTGCTGTTGTTGCACCTATTTGTATAGATGGTCCTTCTGAGCCTAATGATAATCCGCCAAAATAAGTAAGCAAAGATGATGCAATTGTTGTAAGCAAAACTCTTAGCCAGCGGAAAGTTAATATCCCGCGAAGTACTCCTTCTGTACGTGGTACACCAGAGCCTTTACACTCAGGAGTAACTTTTAACAGCAAAGAGCAAAGCAGTGCAATTATTATTAACCCAACAAAAAATAATGGTATCCAAGCAGGGTGACTGCGAACTAAAGAATAAATATCTTTTGACCAGCCAATTAGTAAGTTTGCAAATTTTGTATATAATCCTACCAAAATACCTACTAATATTCCGCAAGTACCACTATAACAAATTACAGGAATAATTACATTTCTAAAATATCCTAACGTAGGACGCATAGAATATTTATTTTTGGTTGTTTTTGTTGTAGTAGAATGAGTAGCAATATCTTCAATCATTACATTGGAGATATTATCATTTTTATCATATTCCTCATCGTAAAAAACAGTATTATCTTGTTTTTTTTCTTCTAAGGTACGATTTTCAGAGGTTTTTTTATCTGAATCAACCAAATTTGCTTCTTTTAAATCTTTTTCCTGCATAATTATTTACCAAATTTTTTACTTTTTTAGTATAAACCAAAACACCAATTATGTCAAGCAACGACAATATAAAACAATAGTATAAATTCACTTTTTGTTAGTGGATTTTATTATTTATTATTGACATTTTTAAATTAGTAATAATCTTGTCCCTACACACTCACTGCCATAAGTGCATATATTGTATAAATTTAATTTTAAGGGGGAAGGTATGAAACCAATAAAAGTGGACTTGGAGTATCCGGAAATTGATATAGATTCAGTAAGTATGAGTGACTGCAGATGTTTAATGGAAGACTATGGTGGAGCAGAAAGTGAACTTACAGCCATATTGACATATATTTATCAAACATATATACTTAGCGAAATGGAAGAATATAAGGAATTACATGATACTCTTCATGGAATAGCAATAACAGAAATGCACCATCATGAGTTGTTAGGAGAAGCAATTGTAAAACTAGGCGGTACACCTGTTATGGGCGGAACGCACAAGTTTTGGAATGGTAGTATGGTAAATTATTGCAAGGATATAATAAATATGATAAATATTGATATAAAAGCAGAAAACATTGCCATAGAAAACTATAAAAAGACAATGCGTTGCGTTCAAAACTACTCAATACGTGAGTTGATAGAAAGAATTATAATGGACGAAGAGTTGCACATTTTAGCCTTAGAAGAATGTAAACGCAAAATTATAGAAAGAAATTACTAAAATATTGTAATTACATAGGAAAAAATGCTTAATTTTGACTAAAATAGACGATTTGAAATAAATATTAAAAAAATGCTTGTCAATATGTTTATTTTGTGCTATTATAGTGTAGTTAAGTAAAATGGAGGTTTATTCTAATGAATATGTTAAACTCTTTAATGATGATAATAAGCGCTAGCAACAAAAGCGACTATACTGGTATTAATATCTTTAGAGATATTTTAGTAATAATTATGGTATTGCTTGCTATTGCTGAAGTTGTTATTATTCTTATGCAAAAAGGCACTAATGATAATATTGGCGTTATTGGCGGTGAGACAGATACTTATATGGGCAGAAACAAAGGTCAAAATAGAGAAAGAAAGTTAAAATTGGCAACTTCAATTATAGGTGGTATTATTGTAGTTTTGGCAATCATTTACTTTGTTTTACTTCTTGTTTGATATTGTAAAAACTTATATAGCGGCTGTACCGTTGTGGTGTCAGCCGTTTTTTTATTATAAAGATATTGTTTATTGCAGGCTAATATGATAAAATAAAAGTATAAGAAAAGTTAGATAAAATAGAGGATATATGGGTTTTGAATTTAAAATAATTGAAAAGGTAGAAAAATTAAGAATTGACGGAATGTCTTGTCGCGAAATAGCGAACAAGTTGGGTTTTTATTCTAAATTTGAGATAATAGAAATACAAAAGGTTTTGGATAGTATGACTAAAGCCGGAAAATTAAAAACAAAAAATAATAAATATTTTAAAGTGCGAGAAATAAAAAAAATAAAAGGTGTTTTACGTGGCAACAAACGCGGTTTTGCGTTTTTGGCAAGAGAAGATGGCGGGGAAGATTTGTTTGTTCCTCACAAAAATCTTTATGGTGCTGAGCATGGGGATACTGTTTATTGCGTAATTACAAAAGGTGATGAGGCAAAAGTTGTAGACATTGTGGAAAGAGGTATTAAAAGAATTGTAGGTACTTACGAAAAAGGTAAAAATTTTGGATTTGTAATTGCAGACGATAATAGTTATTATTCAGATATTTTTATTCCTAATGGCAAAGACTTAAAGGCAAAGAGCAATACCAAAGTAATTTGTGAGATTACAAGATATACAGAACGTAGCCCAGAAGGTAAAATTGTAGAAATTATAGGCAAAGCGGGCGAAAAGGAAAGTGAAGTTTTGTCTATATTAAAGTCGTATGGTTTTTTTAATGTTTTTCCTAAGGAAACAGAATTGGAAGCCGCAAAAATGCAAACTAAATATACAACAAATAGAACTTCTTTTGTGGATATGCTTACTATATCTATTGACGGAGATGATAGCAAAGATTTGGACGATGCAATATCTGTTTTTAAGTATGATAATTGTTATAAACTATATGTTCATATTGCAGATGTATCTCATTATGTAGAAAAAGGCAGTATTCTTGACAAAGAGGCTTTTAAAAGATGTACAAGTGTATATTTTCCTGGTAGTGTTTATCCAATGTTGCCTCCTATTTTGAGTAATGGTTTATGTTCTCTTAATGGTGGGGAGGACAGGCTTGCCCTAACTTGCGAGATGACTATTGATATGGATGGCAACATAATTGACAGAAGCATAGTAAAAAGCATAATAAACAACAATTATGCAATGACTTATAATAATGTGCAAAAGATTTTGGACGGCGATAAAGATTTGATAAAAAAATATTCTGAAGTTTATGCAATGATATGTGATGCTTATGCGTTATCTAGGATATTGAATAAAAAAAGACAAAAAAGAGGCTGTATAAATTTTGAAACAAAGGAATGTAAAATTATTCTTGATGAAAAAGGTAATGTTAGTGAAATAAAACCATATCCTTATCTTGTAAGCAATAGCATAATTGAGGAATTTATGCTTGCCGCTAACGAAACTGTTGCAGAGTTTATTTATCATTTGGAATTGCCATTTGTATACAGAACTCATGAAGAACCAGACGGCGAAAAAATGCTAGAGTTTAAAAAGTTTGTAGAGTCTTGTGGTTTTAGAATGGAAAAAGGCAAAATGCACCCTGCAAAATTGCAAAAATTACTTTCAGAGGTAGAAGGCTCTACAATGGAAAGCATAATATCTAAAGTAATGCTACGAAGTATGAAAAAAGCAAAATATACTATAGATAATTTAGGACATTTTGGCTTGGCTGCAGAATATTATTGCCATTTTACTTCACCTATCCGTAGATACCCTGATTTGCAAATTCATAGAGTTATTAAAGCAATGCTTGATGGCAAGTTAGGCAATTTAACACAACTTGAAAATTGGTGCGAAGAAGTTGCTGAAGTTTCTAGCGAAAGGGAAAGAGCAGCAGAAATGGCGGAGCGAGATATTGACGATTATTATAAAGCAGAGTATATGCTAAAACATGTTGGCGAAGTATTTGATGGTGTGGTAAGTGGTGTAACAGCCTTTGGTGTGTTTGTAGAATTAGAAAACACTGCAGAGGGACTTGCAAGGTTAGATAATTTGCCAAAAGATAACTATGATTTTGTGGAAAAAAGATATTTGCTAAAAGGTAGCAAACATCAATATTGTTTAGGTCAAGTTGTAAAAATACAGGTTTTAGGCTCTGATATTGATAATAGAAAAGTTACATTTAAAATTTTAGATGATGGCGAGGATTTAGAGGTGGAAAATGAGTGAAATAAAAATTGTTTCTACAAATAAAAAAGCATATCACGATTATTTTATTGAAGATAGTATAGAGGCAGGTATAGTACTTGTTGGTAGCGAAGTAAAATCAATAAGACTTGGTGCTATTAATATGAAAGACACCTATTGTTTAATTAGGGGTGATGTTGTGGAATTGATTAATCTGCATATATCACCATACGAAAAGGGTAGTTACTTTAATGAAGATAGCAGACGTGCAAGAAAATTGCTATTAAAAAAGGCGGAAATAAACAAACTTAGAGGCAAAGTAGAGCAAAAAGGATATACTTTAGTGCCTACAAAAATATATTTTAAGCACGGTTTGGTAAAAGTGGAAATTGGAGTTGCTAAAGGTAAGGAATTGCATGATAAAAGGCAGTCTTTACAAGAAAAACAACAAACAAGGCAAATTGAAAGAGATTTGAAGAATTATAACAGATGATTTTTTGCAATAAATATTACTTTTTAAGCAAAAAATATTGAAAAATATTGTTTTTTAATATATAATAGTAAAAGAATTATAGGCAAATAATTTATAACTAATAAACCAACATTAATAAAGGAGCAGATTATGGATATTCAAACAAAATGTGTGCAAGCAGGCTATGCGCCAAAAAATGGCGAACCAAGAGTATTGCCATTGTATCAATCAACTACTTATGTTTATGACACTCCAGAACAACTTGCAAAATTATTTGATTTAAGTGAAGATGGACATATATATACAAGAATAAGCAACCCAACAGTTGCGGCTTTTGAGGCAAAAGTTAATGCTTTGGAGGGTGGTGTAGGTGCTGTTGCATGCTCTAGCGGGCTTGCTGCAGAAACACTTGCAATATTAAATGTTTGCAATGCTGGTGATAATATTATTAGCCTTGCAACTATTTATGGTGGTACATTTAACTTGTTTAATGTTACATTAAGAAAGTATGGTATAGATACAAGGTTTGTTTCGCCAAACGCAAGTTATGACGAAATTGCAAAAGTAATAGACGATAAAACAAAAATTATTTATTGCGAAACACTTGCAAACCCTAATATGAATATTGCAAATTTTGAACTTTTATCCAAAATAGCAAAAGATTTTGGTATTTTATTAATGGTAGACAACACTTTGGCTACACCAATTATTTGTAGACCAATTGAGCATGGTGCAAATATTGTTGTTCATTCTACAACAAAATATTTAGATGGACATGCTAGTTGTGTTGGTGGAATTATAGTAGATGGTGGCAACTTTGATTTTAAAGGTAACCCAAGATACAAAGAGTTTAATGAGCCAGATGAAAGTTATCATGGTTTAGTTTATACAAGTGTAGCCCCTGCATCATTTAGTACTAAGGCAAGAGTGCAAATGATGAGAGATTTGGGCAGTTGTATGAGTCCATTTAACGCATACCTTACAAATTTAGGTGCTGAAACATTACATTTGCGTATGCAAAAGCATAGCGAAAATGCTTTATTATGTGCAAAGGCTTTAAGCAAAAATCCTAAAATTGAATGGGTAAAATATAGTGGACTTGAAGGCGATTCAAACTATGATAATGCACAGAAATATTTTACTGGTGGTATGAATTCTGGTATGGTTGTGTTTGGAATTAAAGGTGATAGAGAGCAAGTTTGTGATTTTATGAAAGCATTAAAGTTGATAAAAATTGTCACACATATTGCAGATACTAGAACTTGTGTTTTGCACCCGGCAACTACTACACACAGACAATTGTCTAATGAGGAATTAGTTGCTTGCGGGATAAGTGAAAACTTAGTAAGATTATCTGTAGGAATTGAAAACCCTTACGATTTGATAAATGATTTAGAACAAGCATTAGAGGTAATAAGATAAATAATACCGATTTTTGATAGATATTTTGCATAGGAGGAAGAAAGATATGCCTATTATAATACCAAAAGGATTACCAGCATTTGACATTTTAAACAATGAAAATGTCTTTGTTATGCCAAAGGTTAGGGCGGAAACTCAAGATATAAGACCAATAGAAATTGCAATTGTAAACTTGATGCCCACTAAAATTGAAACAGAAACACAACTTATGCGTCTTTTGGGCAACTCCTCTTTGCAGGTAAATGTAACCTTGATTAAAATGGATAGTTACGAAAGCAAAAACACAAGTGCGGAACATCTTGACAAATTTTATCAAACTTTTGAGGAAATTAAAAACAAAAAGTTTGATGGAATGATTATTACAGGTGCTCCAGTTGAAACTTTGCCTTTTAAACAAGTTATGTATTGGGAAGAACTAACTAAAATAATGGATTATGCTGACAAAAATGTTACATCTACTATTTTTATTTGTTGGGGAGCACAAGCAGGACTTAACTATTATTATGGTATAGAAAAACCATTGCTTAGCAAAAAAATGTTTGGAATATATCCAAACAAAGCCGTGGAAAAATTTGATAAACTATTAAAGGGTATGGACGATACTTTTTATATTCCTATGAGTAGACATTCTACTATTGACGAAGATGCTATTCGTAAAAATAAACAATTACAAGTGCTTGCAGAGTCTGAAGAAGGTGGAATTAGTATAGTAAAAAGTATAGATGATAGAAAGTTTTTCTTTATGGGGCATAGTGAGTATGATAGAGATACTCTAAAGGCAGAGTATTTAAGAGATTTAGCAAAAGGTGAACAAATTGACCAGCCAATTAATTATTTTGTAAATGGTGACTTGGATAATATAAATGTAAATTGGCGAAGTACTGCAAACTTATTATATTATAATTGGTTGAATTACTATGTATATCAAGTTACGCCTTATGATATTGTTAATGATAAAAATAATATAAAATAATTATTTAAAACATTAATAAATTAATAATTTATATTATTATACACATACTAGCAATATGAAAAATGTTGCAATAAAATTTAATATTAAATTTACCGGTATTATTATGCTTTTGTGCTCTATAATATCGGTTTTTTCTATTATTATGGTAAATTTTTCCTATAATAAATTAGGTGCAGATAATCTGCACAAACAAGACATTACCGCATATAATGATATTATGCAAATTAATAATCAAGAAAAAAATGTAATTAGTAGTTTTATTACAGATTACAGCAAAAGTCCAGAAGAGAGAAAATTTAATATCAAACTTGCTCTAAAAAGTTTAAATAATGTAGTTGTAAAAAGTGGGCAAGAGTTTTCGTTTAATAAAGTTGTAGGAAAAAGGACAGAAGAAAGAGGATATAAAAAAGCACTTGTTATTTTTAAAGGTCGATATGAGGAAGGTGTAGGCGGAGGAGTTTGTCAAGTTTCTTCCACATTGTATAATGCTTGGTTACTTGCTGGGTTAGATGTAATACAAGTAAAAGCACATACATTGCCTGCATCTTATGTAGATTTGTCAAGAGATGCTACTGTTAGTGAGTATATAGACTTGGTTTTGCGTAACCCTTTGGATAGTGATATTACTATTAAAACAGAGTTTAATGAAAATGAAATAACAATTAAAATTTTAGGAAAAAGTAAAGGCTATAACTATCTTTTAAAAACAGAAATATTAGAAACAATACCTTACGAGGAAGACATAATTATGTTAGACGAAGTGGGTAATGACGAGTATTTTAAAGGTAAAGATGGTTATGTTTCAAGACTTATTATTACAATTTTAAAAGGTGATAGAACAATTGCCAAAAAAGAGTTGCGAAGAGATTATTATAAACCTCAAAATAGTGTAAAAATACTGCGAAAATCGGCACTAAAAGTGTAATAAACCAACTAAAATAAATGGTTTTTTTAAGGTGAGAATAAATTGCTAGATTATAACATTTATTTTATTTATTGACAAAACATATAATATGTTGTATACTTTTTATTGTAAAAAATTATAGAGGTGTTATATGGCAACTTATATAGACGATTTTAATTATTGGTTAACAAAAGTTACAGATGATGAAAAAAAGGAATTAATTAGTGTTAAAGACAATGATGAGCAATTAAAGCGCAGATTTGCAATTCCACTTGAGTTTGGAACTGCTGGTATGAGAGGTATTATTGCTTTAGGTACAGGTTGTTTAAACAGATATACTGTAAGAAGAGCAACTCAAGGTGTTGCTAACTTTATTAAGCAAGTTGGTAGTACTGCTGTAAATCGTGGTGTTGTTATAAGTTATGATACTAGAAACTTTAGTTACGAGTTTGCTTTGGAAACAGCAAGTGTACTTGCTTATAATGGTATAAAAGTTTATTTGTATAATGATACTCATCCAGTACCAATGTGTTCTTTTGCAATACGTTATCTAAATGCTTTTGCAGGTATAATGATTACTGCATCTCATAATCCAAAGGAATATAATGGCTATAAAGTTTATGGAGAAGATGGTGCACAAATGTCTCCAGAGGATACTGCTGTAGTAGTAAAATATATTGACGAAATAAAAGATTGTTTTAGTGTAAATAGTGTGGAAGTTAATGTGCCACGCACTAAAATTCTTGCTATGAACAACGAGGTTTTGCAAGATGGTATTGTGGTAATTGGTAAGCAAGTAGAAGATGCTTATTTTGAAGAACTTGCTAAATTGTCATTAAGCCCTGAGGCTGTAAAAGAAGTTGCAAGTAAAATTAAAATAGTATATACTCCTTTGCATGGTAGCGGTTATAAGCCAGTAACTACTATTTTAAAACAAATGAATATACCTTGCAGTGTTGTAGAGGAACAAAAAGACCCTGATGGTAACTTCCCAACTGTTGCAGTGCCTAATCCTGAGCAACCTGATGCTTTAAAGATGGGTATAAATCTTGCTAAACAATTAAGAAGTAGCATTGTTATAGGTACAGACCCTGATGCTGATAGAATGGGTGTTGCAATTAAAGATAATAATGGCGAGTTTGTTTTGCTTACAGGAAATCAAATTGGTGCTATGATGATGAATTATATATTAATGAGAAGACGCGATATGAATAATCTTCCATCAAATGGTGCTGTGGTAAAAACAATTGTAACAACAAACTTAGCAGATATGATAGCACAAAGTTATGGTATGACTGTATACAATGTGCTAACTGGTTTTAAATTTATTGGCGAAAAAATCAAAGAATGGGAAAGAAATAATAAGCATACATTTTTATTTGGTTATGAGGAAAGTTTTGGTTATCTATCTGGTACTCATGCAAGAGATAAAGATGCTGTAGTTAGTGCTATGCTGTTTGCAGAAATGGCTTGTTATTACGAAAGCAAAAATATAAAACTATATGACGTGCTACAAGATTTGTACAAAAAATTCGGTTATTTTGTTGAAGTTTCTAAGTCTATTGCTTTTGGCGGGGTAAATGGAATGGCAGAAATGAAAGCAGTAATGGATAAATTAAGAAATAGACCTATAAACAATATTGCAGGTAACCCTGTGGTTAAATTTATGGATTTTTCTAAAAGTGTAAGTAAAAACATTGATGGCACAGAGGAAACTATTGAACTTCCTAAAACAAATGTACTTAAATTTATGCTTTCAGAGGACGAATGGTGTTGTGTAAGACCATCTGGCACAGAACCTAAATTAAAGATTTATGTTAGTGTAAAAGGTGATACCCAAGAGTTGGCTAAAACAAAAAATCAAAATGTTTTAGGTTTTATGGAAATGTTGGTCAATAATTGATTTAAGAAAAAGTTTGGCTAAATAAAAAGTAAAAAATAAAAAATTGATAAAAATTTGTAAAAAAATTTAAATTTGTTATATAAAAATTAAAAATATTATTGATTTAAAATAGCCGTTGTGTTATAATGAAGAAAATAATATCTTTATATGGTAGGTAATTATGAGGATTAATATCGTAGAAAATTGGAATGTTAAGAGTAAAAAAGATAAGAGTAGGGAAAATATCAGCATTCCATACGCCTATTCTGCTGAAGGTGGCAAAAACGGTAAGAAAAAAGTTAGGTTCACTAAGCAGTTTAAAATTAATGCTAAAAAAGGCGATGCAGAAGCAGTTAAAAAAAGACGTTATATCTTGGAATTTGAAGGAATTAGTTCTAACTGCACTATAGAATTGAATGGTAGAAAACTTGGTGAGCACAAAGGAAGTTTCTTGCCTTTTTCTATTGATATTACAGATATTGTATTGTTTAATGAAAAAAATAAACTACTTATTCAAGTAGATAATAATCCAAACAACAATATTTTAGGTTGCGCTAAAACAAACAAGAATTTATATGAAAACTTTGTTGGTATTATTAGAGATGTTTGGTTAAACATTATCGAAAAAGAAAGTTTTTCTACTACATTTAACGAAAAAGAATGTCATGACAATTGCTTTATTTATCAAGAAAAAGCAGTTGAAGATGGTGTTTTAAATTATTATTTGTGTGCTGACTGCGGAGTAAACTTTATTGAAACTCCAAATGATATGTATGTTATAGCAACTCTTGCAGATAGTGCTAAAAACATTATTTCACGTACAAAATTTAAGTACAATGCAGAAGTTAAGGAAGATGGCTTTGTAGTAAAAGTTCCTGTTCCTGATGCTATTTTGTGGTCACCAGAGTTTCCTTATATGTATTATTTGAGACTTGAGTTATTTGCAAGAGATATGGTAACTGGCGAATATGTTGTTGTTGACCAAAGAATTTACAAAAGAGGTATCCGTGAGTTTAGTGTTAAAGATGGTAAATTCTTAATTAACGGAGAGGAAACAAAAATAAAAGGTGTATGCCATCATCAAGTATATCCTGTTATTGGTATGTGTACTTCTCGTAGGGCTGAATTCCGTGAAATATTAAAACTTAAAAATGCAGGCTTTAATGCGGTAAGACTTGTTAATTACCCAGCATCAAAAGAATTTTATGAAGCATGCGATACTTTGGGTATGATAGTTATCAACTGCGTTCCTAATAATGGTGCTTTTTACAATACTGAAGAGTTTAAAAATAGTGTTAAACACACTTATTCTGAACTAGGTTTTCGTGATAGAAATATCACAAGTATAGCAATGTGGGAAGCAACAATTGGCGACTTTAAGGATAAAGACGGCTTTACTGATGATTTGATTAAGGAATGTATAGAAACTTTAAAATCTGTTTTCCCTCATGGTGCTGCTCCACTAATTATTGGTGATACAGCAAACAGACCTGAAACTGCTGCTACTTTAGGTTATGACGTAGCATATTGTGCATACAATGAGCAAACTAAATTGCCAGAAAATATTCCAGGTATGCCAGCATATTTAATTGGTAGTTTTGGTCAAGATGGTTATAAATATGATAAAAAAGAAAAGAAAGTTTCTAACGAGTTAAAAATGGCTGAGCAAGCATGGGCTTATCAATTTATTTTAAACCAAAATGCTCCAAACACAAATGTAATTGGTGCTTGTATTGCACAAGACGTTGATTATACTAATGGTAAAGATAAGTTTGTTATGGGTATTATGAACGAGTATCGTTTGCCAAAGACTGCTTATTATTTGTTCCAGTCACAAGATAAAGAGGCAAAACCAATGGTTTATATCCCTCATCCAAAACTAGCAACATTAATTGATAATATGCAAGTATATACAAACTGTGATACTATTAAAGTTTATTTGAATGACGAATTAACTGCAACATATCCAGTTAAAAAAGGTGTTACAACTCCTTACTATATGCCTGAGTACAAAACAACTCAAAAGGCTGAATATGCTGATTTTATTAAACAACAAATGAATATTGGCAATAATGAAAACTTGGCTCATCCTCCAGTTTCTTTGGGTGATACATTAAAGAAAGCAGGTGAAAAATCAGTTAGAGTTGACGGATTAATTGATGGTCAAATTGTAAGAAGCATGAGTGTTGATAATAGTGATACACCTTATAAACTAAGAATATTTGTTGATTATGGTGGTATTGCACTTGCAAATGACGAAAGAGACTTTGTATTTGTACATGTTGCTTTGATTG
>CAJTNW010000001.1:0-16385 GCA_910577795.1 uncultured Christensenella sp. | reverse complement strand
TAATGTAGTAAGCCGTGATGGTGAGAGAATTACTTTATCAATTAAAGGCGGAGACATTATTAATTATAGTGAATCTAAAACAATTGGTGGTGTAAGTTCTTACATGGTAAGAGCCTTTGAAGGTACAGATAAAGTATTACTAAAAGCAATAAGCAAAGGCAAAACAGATATTAAAGAGGCTTACGCAAAAATTATTATAAAACCATAATTTAAAAATTTGATATAAAATAAAAGCATAGCAGTTTGCTATGCTTTGTTTATTTTAATTAAAAATACTAAATACTTATAGTTAAAATAAGACTTTTTATTTTTAGTTTATAAATATTAATATAAATAAAAACCGACCATATTTGGTCGGTTTAGTTATTATTTAACATTAGTATAATTAGTTATTTTATATACCATTTTACCTTCACTTATTACCAAAGGAATTCTATTTGTATTAAAGTTAATACCATTATAATCTTCTTTAGTTTCACGAGATAGGGTAACTGTCATAGGAGTTCCGCTGCCTGGGAAAGTTTGATTTAATGATATTGATAGCAAATCTGTTTTAATACCAGCATCTTCTTCATTAAAAATATGAGATACATTATTGGCAACAGTTCTTGAAACGGTAAGTGTTTTCATGCTATAATCACCAGTGCTTAAAACGTTAGTTGTAATGGAAGAAAAACTTTCGCCAATATAACTACTTCTTGCTATGTGATAAAGCATAAGGTTATCATAATAAGGTTTTTTAATCCATTTGCCAACTTTAATTGAGTCAGATTTTTTTACTCCATCAAAATCAGTATCATAATAACATTTTTCATCTTCATAGAAAATGTTGGTTGTTTGTGTTGTATCTTTTGCTGGACTATTGCTTTCATAGCCTTTTACATTAATTTGTTTAAAACTTGCTACAGGTTCAAATGAGGATTTAAATGCCACTTGAGCAACCATTTCACTTCCATCATCCAAAATTGTATTAATGCTAACATAAGTGCCAGAAAAATTATTAATATTGCGGTCACCAACTTTAACATTGCTGTTAGTAATTCTTTCTGTAATCATTGTGCTAGTGCCTTTTATAATAGTTTTATCATTAAGTTCTCTTGAAACTTCGTATGTTATTTTTTCGTAATTATCCCAAGGGTCAGATAAAGTTTTGTGTGGTGGCTTGCTTATACATCCTGCAAGTACAACAGTTAATACTGCAATTACTAGGACAAGCAATAATATTTTCTTTTTCATGTATACCTCATAGTTAATAAACTTAAACTTAAAATTAAAAAGTAAACAAACTTTATAATATTATATCATAATTGTTACCACCTTGCAAGTGTTGAAACAATTATATTGAAAGTTTAACATATTTTTGTAAAAATTACAATAACTTTAAGGTTATATTATAAAAAAGTTTAAAATAATCTTGAAAGGCAAAATAATTCGTGGTATAATAAATTGTCGCATAAAATATTTGCAATTTTATTTTAAGTAAAGTAGGAGTAATCATGGCTATTAAAGTAATTAGCGGAAAAACATATAATTGCGTAAGAGAGCAAATAGTTAAAGAAATTTTAAATAACTTATCTCTTGACATTGTAAATTATGTAATAGTACCCGATAACTTGGTTAGGTTAGTAAAAACAGAACTTGTTAGGTTGTCAGGGACAAAGACTATTTTTAACTTAAAAGTTATTGGCTTTAATGGTTTATGCGAAGAATTTTTAAATAAGAATAATAAGATATTATCTAAAGAACAAAGTTTTATTATTTTCAAAAACATAATTGCAAAAAATAAAGACAACTTAAAGTCCTATGCAAAGATAGTAGGTAATATAGGTGCAGAAAGGGAACTTTTTGAGATGGTTAATATCCTTGCTGATAGTTGCATAAACTCTGAGGAATTACATTTAGCAGGGCTTAGTATAGGCAGTATTTCGGGCGAAAAAATACAAGATATTGCTATGTTATATAAATCATATTATGACACAATAAAAAGTAAGTATGCGGACAAGCATATTAAGTTTGATGTATTAATACAATTTTTAAAACAAGATAATTTGTCATTAAATTATAAGTTTTATGTGTTGGAGTTTGGTAGTATGACTAAACACCAACTCGATATATTAAACAGTATGGCAATGTTAAAAAATGATTTAACTATTGGTGTTGTATCTAATGAAAAAAGTGAAAATAAACGCATTTACCCACGATTTTTGGAGGATTTTTGTAAAAATAATACTATAGAAAAAGTAAACATTGCAAAGAATTACGAATTAGAAAAAGATATTTTATTAGATAATATTTTTGGATACAAAACTATTTGTACAAAAAATGAAAGAGATAGTATAAGTGTTAGATTTGCAGAAAATATATGCCTTGAAGTTAAAGGTTTGTGCAGAGAAATACGAAAATTAATAGTAGAGGGTGGAAAAAGATATAAAGATATTGCTATTTTATGTCCTGATATTAATGGGTACAAACAAGATATAAAAAGGCAGTTTGAAATTTTTGAAATCCCTTATTTTATGCAGACAAAAACAGATTTGTCCTCTTTTGCAGTTGCAAAATTGCTTATTGATGGAGTTGGTGCAGTAAATAGCAATTTTGAAAAAGAAAAAGTTTTGGCATTTACTAAAAATATTTTACTAGATATTGCAATAGACGATATTTGCAAGTTTGATTTATATGTAAGCAAATATAATATTGATGGCAGTATGTTTTTAGACAAGTTTGTAAGCGGTCAAACTGACATGTTTTATGATGCTGCAGAAAGTGTAAGAAGTAAAGTAGTAGAAATATTAAATATATTAAATGAAACAAGCAATATTAGTGTCGCTAATAAAATTTTGCAATTTTACAATAAGATTTTTGAGGATAAAATTTATGATTTTTATCTTAACAAAATCATAATGAGTGATGGTATAAATTTAAAGCAAGAGTGTGAACTTGCATATAACAAATTGCTTGAGATAGTATCTTCCACGCAGGAAATGGCGGACTATTGTGATAGTATAAATATGCTTGAGCAAATAATTAATATTGTGCAAAACACCCAAATAAGTTGTGGCAGGCAATATATTGATAATGTATTTATAACTAATGATAAAAAGCAGATATTTGATACAGATATTTTGTTTATTATGGGTGCAAACGACGGAGTTTTGATAAAAGAAAATAACACAATAAGTTTATTTACTTATAGTGAATTAGAAAATTTAAGCAGACAAAAAATAAACTTTGTACCTAACTTATATGATATAAATTATGCAGATAAATTTGAGGCAGTGCAGTTAATAGCAAAGGGCAAAAAGGTTATTATATCTTATTGTGGTGAGGAAGGAGAACCATCTTTGTTTGTAAAAGATATTTGCAAATTGCTTGACATAAAGCCACTACCTTTTATTGCAGATAATAATAAAATTGGTATGAGAGATAGTGATTATGCTGTGAAAATCGGTACTAAAGCAAATGCAAAAAGTGAATTATTTAATTATTACAGCGAAAGAATGAGGAATATTTCAGTTGGCAGTGTTAGTATATTTGATTACTTATATACCAAACTAAAGGGAGAATATAAATATCAAAATATAATAAAGCAAAAAGATTTTCAGTTTGTTAGACCTAACAAATTGGCTTGGAGCGAAATGGACGGAAAAACTTTTGCTAGTATTTCTGCAATAGAAAGATATTTTGATTGTCCTTTTAAGTTTTATTGTGAAAAGACTTTAAAGTTAAAGCCAGTGCAAACAAGCGGTTTGGATAGTTTGTTTGTTGGTAACTTTTTGCACAGAATTTTAGAAAAGTTTTTTAGGCGCTATAAAAATTTTGATATGCAGGAAGAAAAAATAAATAAAATCACTAATTTGTTGTGCGAAGAGACATTAAAAGAAAAAGACTTTGAATATGTGGCAAAAGCAAATAACCAAAATGTACTTGAAAACTCTTTGTGCAAAAAAGCACGTTATGTATTAAACAAACTTGTTAAAGTAAAAAAACGTAGTAATTTTGATGTGGCAAATACAGAACTTACATTTGGTTTTGATTTTTCAGATTTACCGCCTTATGAGTTGAAATCAAACAATAATATATATTATATAAGGGGCAAAATTGATAGAATAGATAAAGACGGCGATTATATTGCAATAATAGATTATAAGTCTAAAAACTCTATTACTTATGGTTTGAAAGAAGTGTACTACGGTGAGAGAGTACAACTTTTGATATACTTAAATGCCTATATGACAAAAAGCAATGATAAACCTTTTGCGTTATTTTATATGCCATTGCCATATACATATTGCAAAGAGGATAGTAGGAGTGATTATAGTTATTCTGGCTTTGTAAGAAATCTGCCAAATGTAATTAGTGACTTTGATACGGGTTTTTTGGATAAAAATATATCTTCTATCCCAGTTGGCATAAATAAAAATGGTGAGTTATCCGAAAAAGGCTTGCTAAGCAAAGAAGATTTGAATATTTTGCGTATGTATGCAGATAAAGTGGTTGCAAAGGCTATAGAAGAAATAGAAAGCGGATATATTGAAGCAAAACCTACAAGTTGTGATAATTGTGATTTAGGACGTATTTGTTTGAATAAAAATAATCCAATGATAAAGCGAACAAAAAATTCCGCAACTAATTTTGCATTAAAAAGTGAGGATACAAAAGATGGCGAAGATACAATTTAATCCTTCACAAGAAAAAATTATTAATTATAGAAAAGGCAATATGATAGTATCTGCATCTGCAGGTAGTGGTAAAACTACTGTTATGCTTGAGCGAGTGCTTAGGATAATAGAAGAAGGCACTCCTATTGACAGGATAGTTATTTTGGCTTTTAATAATTCTATTGCGGCAGAAATAAGAGGTAAAATTTATAAAAAACTAGTGGAAAGACTAAGTTCTCCGTCTTGTACAGCAGTAGATTTTATTAAAGAGCAAATAGATAGACTGCCTTTTTGCAATATTATTACAAATGACTCTTATTGTAATAGGACTTCAAGTGAATTTTTTCAGATTTTGGGGATAGACCCAGCAGCAGATATTTTGGGCGAGGTTGAAAAAAATATATTATTTTGTAAAAATTTTGATATCGCACTTAATGATTTTAAACAATGTAAAGATGGCAAAATTTTTGAGTTATCTTTAAAATTTGGTGGCGATGATAAGTTGCTAAACAATATTTATATTATCCACAACTATGTGTCTACCCAAGCCGGTGGAATGGACTGGTTAGATAGTGTAATTAGTGGTGTATACACAAGTGATATTACTAAATCAAGTATTATGCAGTATTTGTTTAGTATGGTTGAAGTTAGAATTAAATATGTAATTGAAATGTTAAATAAAATTACAGAGATTTTTTGCAATTATCCAGATTATTATAATGTTTATAATGAAATTGAAAAGTTTTTTGAAAGTCTATTACAAATTAAAGATTACCAAAAGTTTTCGGCATTAATCAATAGTTATAAATACATAAGAAAATTTAGTCCTAAGAAAACAGTAGATGTAGACTGGGCGGCATATAAAGAATATAATGACAATATTAAAGACCAAATTAGTTGGCTTGCAACCAAATTTTCAAAAAGCCTAGAAGATGTACAAACTCTTCACGAAAAAACTATTAATGATATAAAATTACTAATTGATTTATACAAGGCTACGCGTAAAAATTACACTATTGCCAAACAAAAATTAGGCAAGTTTGATTTTACAGATTTTACTTCAAATTTAATAAAATTGCTAAATAGTACCGATATTCAGCAGGAAATTGCAAAAAGATACGATTATATTTGTGTAGATGAGTATCAAGATACTAACTATGCGCAAGAAGAAATTTATACAAAAATATCTGATGGAAATAACTTGTTTATGGTAGGTGATAGTAAACAAAGTATTTATCGTTTTAGGCTTTCTGAGCCTAAGATATTGCTAGATAAATACAATGATTATATTGCAAATCCAAAGAATGGCGAAACTGTTATGCTTGATTTTAATTATCGTAGTGATAAAGGTATAGTAGAGTTTGTAAATGCAATATTTAATAATATCATGACAAAAGATTTTGGTGGTATTGACTATAAAGCAACTGACCAATTGCGTTATGGAGCAGATTACAAAATTCCACCAGTAGAATCATCTTACGAAATACATATTTTTGATACCGAAAAGGAAGAGGAAGAAAAAGAGATAACTACTTTTGATAAGGTGTATTCTGTAAAGGAAGATACTCCTAAGGGTACAGAAAAATCACCATCTTATAAAGAGGGATTGTTTATTGCCGAAAAAATAAAAAAGATAGTTAATGAGTACGAGATATATGACCCAGAGTTAAAAAGGAAGAGGAGAGTAAAATATTCAGATATTGCGCTTTTGTCAAGAACTGGCACTGATAAAGTGCGTGAAATTGTTAAAGCAATACAGGACAATTTAATCCCAATTGATGTTAGCCCGTTGCTAAAAGAGGAGGGCATTTATGAGGTTGAAATTGTAAAAGATATTTTAAGACTGATAGTAAATGATATGCAAGATATTCCTTTAACAGCGGTGCTTGTTAGTTATTGGATAGGTATGGACTATGACGATTTGCTAAATATTAGAAGTAATGATGCAAAAGCGGAGTATTTTTGGCAAGCGGTAAAAGGGCAAAAAGATAGCAATAAAGATATACAAAAATTATATAATATGCTTGACGATTTAAGACTAAAAAATTCGTACATGACTATAAAAGAAATTGCAGATTATATAGTTTATGGATATGGTTTTGATAAGTATATATTGAGTACAGACGGCGGAGACTATAAACTTGCTGCCCTTAAAACTTATCTTGACACATTAAAAGATTTGTCTGCAGAGTGTAGTTTGTATGAGTATATTACTACCTTAAATGACGAAAAAATGGAAATCAAAGGTGGTGCAGATGGTAATACTGTAAAAGCCATGACTATTCATAAGAGTAAAGGTCTTGAGTTTCCTGTAGTGTTTGTTTGCAATATAGAAAAGAAGTTAATAATGAAAAGTGGCTTTAATATCCCTAAATTAATTATCAATAAAGAAGCGGGGATAGCAATTAATTACTTTGATGAAGAAAAAATGGTTGCAAAAAAGAATTTGGCTTTTGATATATTAATGGAAAAAAATCAAATGGACGATAAAGCAGAGGCAATGCGTTTGTTTTATGTTGCGTTAACTAGACCAAAAAATCATATCATTTTAACTGGGTGTGCAAAATCAAGTGAGTTGTATGCAAAAAATCCTTTTAATGTTGAAAGTTTTTTAGACTGGGTTATGGTTGCTGCTAAAAATGATATAAAAGTATCTTCTGCTATTAATTTTCATACTGAAGATTTTAATGTTTCTAGCAATATGGCAAGGTATACTTTTAAAGAATATGAGGGTGAGAATATCCCAATTATCGACAAATACATAAATTTTGAATATTCTGACAAAAAAGCACAAAATACAAGTATAAAATATACCGTAACGGAGATAAATAAACAAGGTGGCATAAATATTGACTTGGAAAAAGAGGAAGAGGTAGTTGTAAATGATATAATTTCTACAACTTTCGACAAAGCAAAAAGAGGTACAAATTATCATGCTGTTTTGGAAAATATAGACCTTAATGCTAACACCTTTGATGCGGTTATGTTGCAACTTGATAGTATGGTAAAAAAGGGCATAATAACAAAAGAAGATATGGAAGAAATTAATGCCCATGAAATTACTGCTATAATGAATACAGAAGTTATGCAATATGCAAGAGATAACAAATGTTATAGAGAGCAAGAGTTTACTTTTTATGAAAAGGCATGCGAAATTATAGATACAGATGTATCTGATAAAGTTTTAGTACAAGGTGCTATTGACCTTTTAATAGTTGGCAAAGAGGTGTGGATAGTAGATTATAAAAAGACGGACGAGCCTACTGCAGTGCTAAAAGAAAGATATAAAAAACAATTGCAACTATATGGCAAAGCCGTGCAAAATGGTATAGGCAGAAAAGTTGATAAAGCAATGCTACTTGTTATTGGTAGAAGTGAAGTAATAAATATAGATATAGATAATTAATACAAATAATAAATATATTGAAAAAAACATAAAAATAACCGCTAAAAATCGGTATTAAATTAAAAAATCGTACTACATAATACTAAATTAGGAGAGAAAAATATGTGGTACGATACTTTTATGTTTCAACTAGAAAACTTTATTAATATTTTTAAAGGCGAAGAATTTTATTGGGGCGATATAATTAATGGAGTAACTGTTTCAATTTTATTATTTACACTATTTACAATTTCTGCAATTGTTACACTTATAGTAAATGGCACAACTTGTAGCGAGATTATGCTTGCTAAGACTTTGCGTAGGATTAAAGGCTTTGTCGCTAGATTTGGAATTATACAAAAAGGCAACTTTATTCATTTTAACAAAATTTGCGTAAAAAGCATGCCTAAGTCTGTTCGAAAATCTTGTATTAAGTTTATTTTTAATCCAACTTCAGAAAATCAAGTTAACTTTAAAAGAAGTTTAACAAAAACTGCAGATAGAAGTTGTACTAATGCTTTTATTGCTTATATTTCTGTTTTTGGAATATGTGCTGCGCTTGCAATTGCTACAATTGCGTTGGAAACATTTTTCCTAGAAGGTAACAATTTGTTTGTAGCAATTAGTTTGTTTTATGGTGCAAGTATTCTTATAGCACTTGCTTTGCAAATGTATTTTATTGGCAACAAATACAAAAATGTAGATATACAAATATATGCCGAAGTAGTGTCAAGATATATTAAAGATGACGATAGTGTTAAAATTGTAGAAAAGGTGCAAAATAAGGTTCAAAACAAGCCAATAGACAGCATTGATGAGTTAAGACGAATAGTTTATGGTCTTATAGAAAGTGGTGCGTCTAAGGAACTTTTAAGTCTGTTTAAAGATGGGCTTATGAGTGTTGCAGCAACAAATTATAATAGCACTGCGGACCAATTGCGACTTGAAAATATTGTTAGCAGAATTAACAACTATATAGCATAAATTAAAATTATAAAAAACATTTAAAATGTGCGTTTTACTTAAATATTTTATTTAGGTATACGTGCATTTTATTATATAATAGAAAAAATATACAAATTAATTTTTAAATTTTGTTTTTAGTATAAAAATAGGTTGCCAAACAAAAAAAATAATGTTATCATTATAAGGTAACAATAGGTATAATATTTTTAATATTTTATAGCAACTTGCGTTTTGTCACAAAATCATAGTTAAATTGCGTAAAATGTAAAAAAGTAGTATTGCCTAAATAAATGGAGGTTATTGAAAGTGGACGCGGATTCGAAGTGTTGCAAGCAAAACAACTTAATAGTTCTACGTCACAGCAATAACTAATTGTTGCTAACTTATTGTTTATGTAGTGGCGTGGGCAAACTCACGCTATTTTTATGCAAAAATGGCACTGCAGAACACAATTTAAGGAGGTAATAATCATGATTCAATTATTTTATACTGATGAAAAAGAAAAAGTAATAGAAGGCGATTTTAAAGATATTTTAAATCGTGATATGTTAAATAATAAATGGGTTAGACTTGTAAATCCAACCGATAAGGAAATAGAGAGTGTAGCAAAACTAACAGGTGTAGAGGAAAGTGCAATTAAAGCACCTTTGGATGATGAAGAACGTTCTCGTATAGAAATTGAAGATAATTATTCTTTAGTATTGTTTGATATACCTATTATTGAAGAGGAAGAAGAGGGATATTACTCTTATTCTACATTGCCTTTGGCATATATTTTGACAGATAAATTTACTATAACCGTATGCTTAAAAGATACAGCAGTAATGAAAGATTTTACTTTAGGAAGAGTTAAAACTTTTTCTACAAATAAAAGGTCTAGATTTTTATTCCAAGCCTTATACAATACTAGTACTAAGTTTTTGCAGTACCTAAAACAAATTGATAAAGCGAGTGGCAGAATTCAAACAGAATTACATAAGTCAACACGTAATAAGGAGTTATTCCAATTGCTTGACTTGGAAAATTCGTTGGTCTACTTTAGTACATCGCTAAAAGGTAATGACCTTGTAATAAACAGACTAATTAAGACAGGTGCTATTGTAAAATATGCAGAAGACCAGGAACTTATTGAAGATGTTGCAGTAGAAAACCAACAGGCAATAGAAATGTCAGGTATTTATCGTGAAATTTTGAGTGTAACAATGGAAGGCTATGCAAATATAATCAACAATAACCAGAACAATATTATGAAAATATTGACATCTATTACATTGTTATTGTCTATTCCTACATTAATCTCTGGTATTTGGGGTATGAATACTTGGGTACCCGGAGAAGGCAAGTGGTGGGGTTTTTTAGCGGTTACAGTAGTTACTGTAATAATCTGTATTGTTGTAGGTATATTGCTTCATAAAAAGAAGTTGCTTTAATATAAAATCTAATTTAAATAACAAAAATCTGCTTATAATTTAAGCAGATTTTTTTTGTATAATAAAACATTAATTTTTACAATTATTATTTTTATCTTATTTAATAAAATTAGTGACTAAATAAAAGTTGTTTTTATATCAAAATCTTTAAATTAATAAAACTTAAAAATATAAATAATTGTTAAATCAAAATAAAAAACACGACTGTAAGCAGCCGTGTTATTTATTATTTAGGTTAGTGCATACTACTTAAACTTATTAGTCTAATTCGTAGTCACCAATACCAATATCGTTTATGCTACCTTTTCTCTTAGAGCCACCTTTACCACCTTTTACAAAAGCGATAATAGCAATAATTAGAAGGATAATTGCAAGTCCACCAAGTACACCAGCAATGATATACCACATTGTGTAATCAGCAGGAGCAGCATCACGATAAACGTTTAAGTCAAGAGTTCTTACAACAGCACCAGTTGAATCTTTAATTTGAACTGTAACTTTGTTCATTTTGCCTTCAGTCAAAACATTGTTTGAAACAGTGTAAGTATAACCCTCTTCTAAGTTAAGTTTAACATCAAGTGAAGAAATACCATTTTCAACATTGAATGAGTAAGAATCTTTATCTGACTCTAATTGAATACCAGTTTCAATTTTTGCACCGCCATCACTATTGTTTACGTCAATACCTTTAATATCAGCATGTTTACGTTCTACTTCAATAGTAATTGTTCTTGTAGTAATATTATCACTTGCAGTAACAATTATCTCAATAGTGTTTTTACCAACAGGTAGGTTGATTGGAGCAGTAACAAGATTACCATTCAATTTAATTACATATTTAGCACCATCAGCAGCATTTTCAAGTACGATTACAGGGTTTAAAGTGTTGATGTTGTATTTAACAACATAAGCACCTAAATAATCTTTACCATTATCGAATACAAAGTCAGGTATTTTAGCAAATGTAATAGATGTAACATTTGTATTGATATCTGGATTTGCTTCTCTAATAATGTTAATTACATATTCTTGTACTAAATCTCCATTTACAACAGAGAATTTGTAAGTTCTCATACCATGTTCATTGCCAAATTCAGTTGCAATTAGTTTTGTCAAGTTAATTGAAGATGGAGTCATACCACTAGGTACTGTACCATTAATAGTAACTGACTGAGTTGAATAAGGAACTTTTACAGTATATTCAAATATCTTCTTGTCAAAACCATTTAGTTTATTGCCATCTTTGTCAAGTAATGATAATTTATCAGAGCCATCTTTATAGATTTCTAAATTTTCCAATGTTGGAGCGATTTGGTCACGTTTAATTTCTACTGTATAGATATTAGTTGTGTCATCTACTTTTACTGCAATAGTGTAAATTTTGCTTGTTCCATAAGCAATGTTGCCTATTTCATAAGTCAATGTGCCATTTTTTGTAAGAAGAGCAGTACCATTTTCAGATAAAGTGATAACTGCTGTGCTAATAGCACTTTCTGCTTTAATTATAAGTTTATTACTATCGCTGTGGTTGTTAGCAGTTACTTTGTAGTCAAATTTACCACTAGTTAGGCTACCAAGTAGGTTAGCGCCAGCAGCATTATTAACTCTTAATGTGCTTAAAGTAGCATTTGTATTTGCTGGAGCACGATTAATTTTAATTGTATATTTAGTACCTTCAAAATCTGTATCTTCTGCAATTGCTTGGATAGTGTATATGTTTGATTTGTTAATTGCAAGTTGACGGAAACCATCGCTATTAACATCTGTATCAACTACTCCATCAACAGTGTAATTTTCAACAATTGTTGCTTTTTCACCATAAACAGCAAATACTTTGAAAGCAGATATGCTGTAAGGTACAGATAAAACATAACTTGGATTACTACTATCAAAATTTGCTAAGTAATTTTTACCATCAGTACCAATAATTTGTAGGTCACGGATACGAGCATCTTGGTCTAACTGAACTTCTTGTGTACGTAGGTTAATAGTATAAGTTTTAATACCAGAACCATACATTGAGTTTTCAGGAGTAACTGTTATACGGAAAGTATAAACTTCTTCTACAACATTAGTTAGGTCAATTTTTCCAACACTACCATTAACAGTAGCAACATTAGCACTTGCAACAGCAGTAATATTAATATCTTTTAATGTTTTACCAGGAAGTAATTTATAGTTATAAGTAGTTACGTCGCTAGTAAAGTCTGTAATAACATTGTCAACAGTTGAATCATCATTATAAGTAATAGATGCTGTTAAAGAGGAAAGAGTATTTACATCACTTGCTTTGTTACGAGTAACATTAACTACATAAGGTTTATCATTTTCATCAGTTTTAATACCATCAGTACCTTTGTATGTAATAGTAAATTTAGTAGTAGTACTGCTCTTTAGGTTGATAGTATTGCTGTGTTTAGATTCACCAGTATGAGTGCCTTCAGCATCTTCTCTGTATAAAGCAACATTGTTTACATAAACAATTGTACTTAAACCTTTTGCAAAAATTGTTAAATCAACTTCGTTAGTTGCATAAGGAACACTGAAATTGTATTCATAAGTATCTTTATCAAAAGTGAAGTATTTTGTACCAGATGCATCGTTACCAAAGTCAATATCTGTAATATAATACTCATCTTCAGTAATAATTACATTTATTTGATAAGCATTGCTACCAGTGCCTTGGTTAGATTCTACAGTAATAATTTTGTTATTAACACCATTCTTTAAGTTTGTGTAAGCATACTCAAAAGTACGATATTCAGGATATTTACCATGTTCTTCGTCTGTAATTTCGCTACCAGTAAATCCTTTTAGAGTAGAGTTGTCAGTAATTGCAATTCTAAATTTAACACCTGTATCTTTTGTTGTAGTAGATGCATTCAAATCAAATTTCTTTGTATCAGGGTCATATTTAAAATCTGCACCTGTGTAGTTATTGGTTCTATCAAATACTTTAATCCAGTCTGCACCATCATTAATACTATATTCAAAACTTACAATAGCACCAGGCAAAACTTCGTCTGTAACATCAATTGAATAATCTTGAGTATTTCCAGCAGCAGAAACAATTGTTAAAGTATATCTACCTTTAGATAATGTATACTTTTCATCAACTTTGCCAATTTCAACATTGTCTTGTTTTAGTACAAAAGTTGCACCTGTATCAAGACTAATATCGTCAGCACTCAAAGTTGCTTTATAACCAGATTCTTTTGGTAGTTTAAAAGTATAATCAATACCATTTACTTTATCAGCAGGAGTAATTACGCCACTATTTTTAACACCAGTTAATTGTAGGCTATTAATTGTAGTATTAACACTTACTTTCTTAATATTAATTGTAAATGAACTTGTACTTGTAGCACTTTGTAATGTCATTGTGATAGTTGCGTTGTTTTGGATGTTGTTAACAATAAAACTATCTCCATCACCTACTGTAGTAGCGCCATTTACAATAGAGCAGTTGCTTGCACTTATAGTAATAGTAGTATTAATACCATATCCTTTAATAACACTTGGAGTAATAGTTACTTGACTAGCACTGCCATCAACACCATCAGACATAGGAACTAAAACATCAAAAGTTTTACGGCCTTCTTCTACAGGAGTTTTGTCAGACAAACCAATTTTCTTTTCGTCAACTGGTAAAGTTTCGTTTGACTCAACCTCTAATTTAGCAAGACCAATATATTTTTGAGTAACAGATAGAGTATAAGTTTGAGTAACATTAGTTTCAGAAGTAACAACTATGCTAATAGGAGTAATACCATTATTACCACCATTTAGTTGAACTTTATAAATATCATCATATCCATTAACCTTACTACAAGGAGAACCACTTACTTTAACCTCAACGGTTGAAGTTTCTTGTTTAGGACTTGCTTGAATATAAAATACATCTTTAGATTCTCTTGAAGTTTCAAATTTCAAAGAAGTGATAGGCTTGTTATTGTCATCAGCATCTTTAACTGTGATAGGAGTTACAAATTTAGTAGGTTCTTCACCCTCTGTAGTTCCATCAAGTTTACCTTCGATTACATTTAAGAAATCCAAGTCATTATCTGCAGAAGGGTCTCTTACATCAGCAGAACTGCCAGATGCGTCAATAGTCAAATTATCATTTGCAGTAAAGATAATGCCAGTGCCATCTTCACCATTGTATCCCCAAGTTGCAATCAAGTTGTAACTTGAAGGAGCAATATCAAAGTTTAAGTCAGCATCTTTACTAGCATCGCTTTTTAATTTGAATCTCATTTTAATAACTAGGTTTTCAGTAGCACTAATACATTGGCTTTCGCTTTGTGCTTCCAAGTGGAAACGTAAAAAGCCTTGATAACCAGCATCAGTGTTTTGTACTAAACTAGAAGTATATCTGTTTTCAGATGCAAAATCTCCACTTAGGTCATAATTGCCTTTGTTGAATTTTTCGTCTGCACTATTTACATTTACTAATTCTAGTTTGTCTGCAAGGTCACTCTTAATGAAGAAGTCTGCAGAACCCCATTTGTTGTTTGCATGGCTACCATCATTTTTCATTTTAACAGTAACTGTCAAATCAATATTCTCTCCTGGTAACATAGCAGGTCTATTCAATTCTAATGTAATAGAACTTGCAGTGTTAGGAGTAGAGGGTTGCTCATCTTGAACTGAACTAACATTCAGTGTAGTGCAACCAACGGCCATGCAAAGTGTGAATAATACTATTAGGATAAATAATAGAATATTTTTTCCAAAAGTTCTTTTCATGACAATGTCTCCTTTTCCGATTTTTTTGTTGCCCTTATATCGGACGAAATTGTGATTAAAATTTAGCAAAAAATAAATTTTTGTTTTTCACAGTTTACTAATGTATTTTTTAGACTGATTTTCGTAGGTTTGTTGCAAATATTTTTAGTATATTTGCAGACCTGCAAATGGTCTAAAAAGTGAGGTGCAAAATGACCACACTTGTTATGTGGTTATTATACCAAACAAAAATATCGTGTGTCAAGCATATAAAATAAGTATTTTTTATGTAGTATGCCATATAATGGTTAAAAACAACTATTAGTTATATATTTTGCTGCTACAAAACCGGATTTTTCGGTGTCAAAAACACCACTTAACAAACTGGAAAAAAGTGTAAAAATTCCTTATTTTGTTTAAATATGCCGATTTTTGATAGGTATTTTTTTGATTTATTGTGTTAATTTTTTTGCATAAATGCACAAAAAACAATATTTTTGACTCTTTTTAATAATAAAAAGTAAATTTTTGCTAAAAAATGTCAAATCTTTGCAAAGTTCGTGATTTTTGACTTAATTTATTCCGTTGACACCACGATTTTTGTTTATTTAAGACTTTAACTGAGTAAAAATTCTATTGCTATTTGTATCTACTTTTGTATAAATTTAGCATTTTTTACACCCAAAAATCTTGTCGAATTGTGAATGTTTGTGATAAAAAATTTGACAACTTTTTATCCTCAAAAGTGGAAAAATTCTTCAAAAAATTCACTCAAAATTCAGTAAATTTTTATTACTAAAAGTTATTAAAATTTAGCAATAAAATTGCTATTTTTGCGGGGTAATTTTACCTACTTTTTTGGTTAAAATTTCACTCATTTTATTTTAATATTTCACTAAAATTTTATTAGTAAAATATAATAATTATTACTGATTTAATAATTAATTTTTGTATAATTTTGACGAAAAAATTGCGTTTATAAGTTAATTATTTTATTCAATTTCTTAGTAAATTAACAAAAATTCCACTATTTGCTTCTATTGCTTTTTATAATTTTAAACTACATTTTTTGCATTTAAAAATTACAAAAAGTTTTCAATATGCTTTATGTTTTATGCTTGTATTTAATCTATTTGCGCATTTAATGGTTAATTACTTTTAGTACAATTGAATAAAAAATGGCGAATATATTTATATATGATATTATATTATTCCAAT